>CAIMEI010000054.1 GCA_903839955.1 Candidatus Falkowiibacteriota bacterium
ATTAATATACCGTAACACATGAAAAAGTTAGTAGTTATCATCAGTTTGCTAGCCCTAATCGCTAGCAGTTGTGCAAGTTCCTCCAAGACTCCATGGAGCAACGCAAAAAGTGGTAAACTTTGCCATAAAATGCGCACCTGGAACTAATTTCCAGCGCTTGCCCAACAAAAAAGCCTCAGACTTTAAAACCTGAGGCTTCTTTTTTTGTCTAATTTATTTGCCGAAGAGGTGCTTCCGGAACTTCCAAGCCAGCCAAATCACACCTAGCGCGAGAAGTGCCCAAGTAATCTCTTTATAATACTGCTCCAAAAGCACCTGATTAGCTCCCAAAAAGTAACCGAGACCGGCAAGAATAGAAACCCAAAGTAATGAACCGAGGGCGGTAAAAAGCACGAAAGAGCCGTAATTCATCCGGCAGAAGCCGGCGGGAATAGAAATCAGGTGGCGGATTACTGGAATCAGACGGCCGATAAAAGTGGAACGCTTGGAATCTTTGATAAACAACTTTTCTGCTTTTTCTAAACCTTCAGGGGTAATACCAAGCGCGCGAACGATTTTCTTCTCCGCTAACTTATAAACCACTAGGCGGCCCAGCCAGCGGGAGAGCCAATAGTTGACGCTCGCTCCCAAAACACTGCCAAAAGTACCGGCCAAAATAAGAAAACCGAGATTCATCCGCCCCTGACTAGCCAGCCAGGCAGCCGGCGGAATAACGATTTCGGAGGGGAGCGGCATAATCGAACTTTCAATCGCCATTAGAACCGTAATTCCCGCGTATCCGAGACCGGCGGTGATATTTAAAACCCATTGAATAATCGCATTAAACATAGTAAGCTTATCATATCATTTAAGGTCAAAATATGTCTAATCCGCGATATTCCGTAATCTTCATGGGAACACCTGAATTTGCCGTCCCCGCCCTCGAAGCATTGATTCTCGATGCGGATTTTGACGTGACAGCCGTTGTTACCCAGGAAGATAAACCGGTCGGCCGGGCTCAGATTATGAGCGCTCCAGCGGTGAAAGTCTGTGCTCTGGCCAACGAGTTGCCAGTTTTACAACCGAAAAAAGTCCGCGAAATTTACAAGCAATTGGCAGAACTGAAGCCCGATTTGATCGTCGTAGTGGCTTATGGTCAGATTATCCCGCAAAATGTTTTGGATATCCCAACGTTTGACTGTATCAATGTTCACGCCTCCCTGCTTCCCAAATACCGCGGCGCTGCCTGCTTGCAGGCCGCCATCCTGAACGGCGACACTGAAACCGGGGTGACGATTATGAAGATGGAAGCGGGGCTCGACACTGGCCCGATCTTGGAGCAGTTTATTATTCCGTTAATCGGCAGAGAGACTCTGGGCGACTTGCACGACGCCGTCGCCGCTCTGGCCCACCAAGTTTTACCCGGCGCTTTGAAGGAATATTTAGCCGGTAATTTGACCGCCAAGACTCAGGATGACGCCCAGGCGAGCTATTACCGCACCGTCAAAAAAGAAAACGGCCATCTGGATTTTGCCAAAAGCGCCCAAGAATTGGAACGCCAAATCCGCGCCTACACTCCTTGGCCGAGTAGCTTCGCCTTGACAGAAGATGAGAAAATGCTAAAAATAATAGCAGTGTCTCCTGAAATTATTCCAATTGCCGGCCAAGCGCCGGGTGAATTGTTTTTGAGCGACAAGGGATTGTGTCTGGCGACCGCTAACGGCGCCTTGCAAATTGAAAGATTACAACTGGCAGGCGGTAAAGCGCTGGCGGCTAAGGAGTTTCTCTCTGGCCATCAAGATTTTGTCGGGAAAGTATTAAAGTGAAAACCCGCCGCCGCTGAAGCTATGGCGGGCGAAGAAAATATGAATGAACTGGAAAAAATAATTTACGAGCGCGAAAATTCCCTGCTCCAGCCGGAAGTAAGAAAATCAAAGGAAATGCTCAATAATTTATTAGCTGAGGACTTTCAGGAATTCGGCAGTTCGGGTTTGATTTACGACAAGCAAAGCGTTCTGGACCGTTTGCCGAGTAATACCGATGTTATCGAGTACCAGATGAGCAATTTTGCGATTAAGATCATCGCCGAGAATATTGTGCAAGCGACCTTCAAAATCGTCCGCACGATCAATGCCACCGAGAAAGCCACTTCCCTGCGCAGCTCCTTGTGGCGCCGAGAAGAAAACGATTGGCGCATATTTTTTCACCAAGGCACGCCAACAAAATAAATCATGGCCCCTTCGTCTAACGGTTAGGACGTTTGGTTCTCATCCAAGAAACAGGGGTTCGATTCCCCTAGGGGCTACAAGTAAAAACGGGCGAAAAGCCTGTTTTTTATTGGGGATTTGGGATTAGTTGAGGTTGAAAATTGATTGGAAAATTCTGAATATTTTTAGTCTTTTCGGAAAGCGTGGCCACATTGTGTCCGGAAGAGGTATAATATTTAGGTAAATATATTTCAATAATTAACAGAAATTTTATGAAACAAATCCTAGGAGGTAACAAATATTTAAAAAGTTATCGGATAGCTCTCTATGCAACCTATGGCGCATCTTTACTTTCTTTCATTTTGGCCCAGTTCAGGGTATCCGACGGTTTATGGACTGATATTATCACCTATTTAATCTTCGCCTTGGCTATAAATATATTTAAAAATAAGCTAGCCGGTTTAATTGTTGCTATACTTTCGGCCATCCAATTTATTTTTGTTTTAATTAGTATCGGGGCTGGGAATTCGACATTAATTGAATTAGTAATCAGTGCGGCCGTGTTTGCAAGCCTATTCTCTTTTTATAAATTAGTCAGAGAAATTGGTAGTATTAAGAAAATAAATAAATAGTGAGTCACACAGTAGGGTAAACTTTTCTCGACAAATCCATCCGATAACCTTCCCGCTCAGTGTCACGGCAAAATTGTGTCATTTTTGTGTCACAAAGGTTATCTAGATGAATTAATATTGATAAAAATATATCAAAATAGACTATAGTATTTATTCCCCTATTTGCTATCAATTATTCACTTTAACCCCGTCTTTATTGGTGATTGACAATATTGGAACTGGCGTTTCTCATCCTGGTAACAGAGGTTCTCCGCCAGCTGGCGGGTCCCCCGGGGGCTACAAATAAAAAATACTCAACATTTGTTGGGTATTTTTTAATTATCCAAATTATTTAGAAGCAGAAAAATATTGCGAAAGCTGTTCGGCTACGTTGCGCCATGAATAAATAGACACATCAAGAGATGATTGTGTTCCGTGTTCCTTTGAAGATAATATTTCCTTCAAGGCCGTTTTAATTTCTACCTCGGAAGCCGTCTTAACAATCTTTATCTTTGGATAATTAGCCAATAAATCAACCGAACCAGTTGTTTCTGTTGTTATAAGATCTTTATTCAAAAAAGCCGCTTGCAAATTAACCATGCCAAAGGGCTCATAGAGCGAGGGTGTTACGAGACAATCGGCTAAGCCGAAAACCGGAGACATGTCTAATTGATTAATGTGGCCAAGAAAATAAAAATTATTTTTATAAACACTGCGGTTTATTAACTGTTTTATTTTTAGTAGATATTTTTTATCTGAAGCAATACCGGCGATAATAATCACAAAATTTGCCTCTTTTAAGAGATCGAGGGACGCTTCAATTAAATAAATTAGTCCTTTTTGAGGAACGATACGTCCTGCATATAGCACGACAAATTCCCCTGAAGGTATCATTAATTTATGTTTAAATTCCAAACAAACGGACTCCGACGGAATCTGGAAATCTTTAGCGTCCACGCCGCCGCTAATAATTACTAGCTTATTTAAATTTATATTATAAAGACCAGCGACCTCTTGAATCATTTTAGAAGATTTTACAAAAATTAGCCTGCTATAACGCAAACAGCGCCGTTCAAGACAAACTAAGATAAAGTGGATAATTCTTGCCAGCGGTAATATTTTTTCTCCCTCATTTCGGAGGACCTTTCGCAAACCAATCATCGTACTTCTGGCAAAATAAAATATTGGTATTTTTATTTTCTTTAAATTTAGCAAGCCAAATTCTAGAGATTGAAGATAA
This sequence comes from Candidatus Falkowiibacteriota bacterium, assembly GCA_903839955.1. Classification (GTDB taxonomy): domain Bacteria; phylum Patescibacteriota; class Patescibacteriia; order Patescibacteriales; family UBA12465; genus CAINDR01. Next base: position 4,038 of record CAIMEI010000054.1, read on the forward strand.
ACTAAATCAAAATTATCTAAATTAGCATTTTTTTTCAAAAATTGAACAAGTTTGAAATAGTAAACAAGAAAACCAATTATCGGGGTCTTCATGATTGGCAAATAGATAGTCTTGATCCGCGAATCACAAAACTGGCCAATCTCAGGGCTGCTATAGCAATGGACAACCGTGATTAGATTACCCTGATCAGCCAGTGCCACCGCTTCTTTGTAGGAGGAATACCCCATGCCATAGCCAAAGCCATAACGAGAGGTCAACATCAATATTTTCATGGTTTTATAAAATGCTTAGTGATGCAAAGAACAAACGCTTCTGCTATTTCGGACAGGGCCTTGATTGGCAATTGCTTTTTTGATAGTAATTTTGCTCGCTTGAGTTCGGGATAAATCTGGCAGAGTTTTTTTCCGCATAATTTTGAATCGAGCTCGAGCTCGCCCTGAAGATACAAGATGCCATATTGTAACTCGCGAAGCCAACGGCTATATCTAATTTCCCAGAAACTTACATCTTTATCATTTAAATAGACCGCCCGACAGCCTTGAGCTAAATCAATGGAGCGCTTATAAATAGAGTTGACTGTGATTTTTTCTTCTTTAATGTTACGCAAATAATCCTTACCCCAGAGTAAAGCATTTCTTTGTTTAATCCAAACGAAGAACGTTGGCGGTCTAAAAATATGCCAAAGGTTAAGGAACTCGCTATAGAAGACGACGTTGATATCTAATTTGAAATGTTTTTCTTTGGCGCGTGCGGCTTTAATTTTTTTTAAAAATTTATATCTATCGACGGAATCATTAACAATAAATAAAACATCAATATCGCTCTTTTTGTGAAAATTATCTGTTAATACGCTTCCGTAAAGATAAGCCGATTGAATATCCGGAAAATTTTTAAAATTATTTTCAAGAGTTTTTGCAACCTCTTCAATCAATAAGGCGTTTGGCATATATATTTATTAGCGTTACGCTTTTGAATTTAAAAGATAAAAACCGGGGACAGCGCTTTGGGGGCCATATTGGCCAATCGGCGTATCGCTGGCTTTGCCGTGAAAATCAGACCCGCCGGTATAGTGAATTTGCTCTTTTAAAGCTTTTGTTTTTAAAAATTCTATTTGTTCTTTGGAGGTATTGTTGTGGTAGACCTCGATGCCCGTCAACCCCAGCTTGAGCAAGTCATCGATTTCTGCTTCATCAAGCGGCCTAGTAACGACGCTCACGGACACAAAAGGATGAGCAAGAATGAGATCACTGGCAACTTTTTTAAATTTTCCGATCACCCACTCGGCAGTAACTCCGCTGCGTTCGACGAAGCAAGGCTTACCCGGCGCTTGATATAAATAATAAATATCTTCCGGAAGAAGCTGTTTTCCGTATTGTTTTAAAAAAAGCTTCTGATTGATACTGTTGGCACAAATATCGAGCGCGACCGTTAAGCTGGCCGGCTGTTTTTCCAGAGGCTCTAAATCAAGGGCCACTTCCAGTCCGGCTTCGCGGGAAAGTTTAATCGCAATTTTAATTTCTTCTATTTTTTTTACTCGCACAATCTCGGCGCGCTCATTTAAAATTTTTGCCGCCTCGTCGATGTCAAAATCATAGGCTAAAATATGTATTTCATTATCATTATATTTAGCAGTGATTTCGGTTGCCGGAATAACTTCGGTCGGAAAACCAACAAGAGCCTTTGTCAGTTCGCGGACGCCGCCAACAGTATTGTGATCGGTTAAGGCGCAATATTCCAGTTTTTTTTCTTTAATAATTGCGGCTAACTCGGGAATTGATAATTTTCCGTCCGAATAAGTAGAATGAAAATGCAAATCAAATTTAGTCATAAATATAATTTCTAAAATAAATAACTTTTAAGGACTTCGAGCTCTTTGTCCAAGTTATTTTTTACCCGTTCATAAAATTCTTTCTCGTTTGGCAATAATTTTTCTTGAGGGGCGTCATTGTGTAATACAGATAATCGCCATAAAATAGAGTTCGCAAGGACAAATAATTTATATACCTGGAGTCGACTCTCTAAATATGGGTCTTTCTCCTGAAGCTGTTTTTCATATTGCGATAAAAAAACAATTTTCTGATCGGAATCAAGATTTGATTTGAAAAAAAGTTTAGCTATATCCATCGCATTATCACCAGCCGCAGCCTGTTCCCAGTCAATTATTGCCAGTTTATCATTTTTTTCCGAGTAAAGAATGTTGCCCTTATTTAGATCAAAATGAATCAAAGTGAAATCTGCCTTTAAAAAAGCAGCTCCCTCTTCGCTGGCCAAATTCTCCATTTTATCAAGCAATTGATTGATTTCCCCTGTTACATCGGCTTGGTCCTGAAAAGATGACGCCAGTTCGCGAAGTTTTTCAGTTAAGTCATGGAGATAATCCAAGCGCGTCCCCCTCTTTCTTTCTGTGAGGGGTTTTCCGTATTTATTAAGCTTAATGGAGTGAAGACTGGCTAGAGCGGTTGCTAGGTGCTCGAGAATATTATTGTCAAACTGTTCTATCGGCGTTCCATCTATTTTTTCCTCAAAAATAATTTCCGAAGACGCCAAGGCGCCTGTTATTTTTGGCGCATCGTTAAAATCACTAATTCTAAGCAAGCGCATGGCTACATTTTCATTGCGCGCTCTATCAAGATCGTGCTTGGGGTTTTTCCAAACCTTCGCAACCAGCTCGGGGTCGTTATTTGGAACTTCAAAAATTAAGGCATATGTTCCTTCTGCAAAATGTTGGCCTTCAAGGAGTTTTGATAAATCGTCAGGAGTAAGGCCGAGTTCAGTTATTAATTTTATTTCGCTCTCGGTTAACGTTAATTTTTCAAATGAGCCAGTTTCACCGGCGAAGGTACGATTTTCATTCATATGGGGTATATTATTATGAAATTTTATCATTTTATCTTTTAAAATTACCTTAAAAATGGCAAATAGTCAAATAATCCCCCGCTGAGTTCAAGAAACAGGGGTTCTCCGCCAGCTGACGAATCCCCGGGGACTACTAGACAAAAAGACACGTCGCGAGATGCGTCTTTTTTGTTTAAAATTCCCTTCGTTAAAGAAATATAATATAACACCGCTCATTAGTTATTTTGCATATCTTCAAGGGCCCCCTCTTCATGTTTACCTTTGTCTAGGTATTTAACCATGCAAGTGTTCCTGATATCGTTATAATAAATTCCCTCTACATTATTCCACCTTCTTTGCAGTTCACTCAGCAAATTTTGGCATTTTAGGTTATTATTGAAATCTTCATCAGCTTTATCCTTTTTCATCTTCAAACTATCAGCATCCGTCTTAGCTTGTAGTTCTATTTTTTGTTGCCTCTCGATAGAGTCTTGTTTATTTAGCTCGCCGGCATAATAAAATCCTCCCAAGATTATGCATCCCAACAGGATGCTTATTGGCAAGATTATTTTATTATTACTCATATGGCTTCCTGCAAAGATTACCAAGTTCATCGAACTGAAATTTCTTTGACAAAATTATATTTTACAAAATCTTAATAATTATTTAACTCACTAGCGTTAACGGTTAAAATCTTTCCTTTATACCGTTTTAATTCGGCTTTCGATTTGACATAAACCTTCTTTCCACTTTTAATCACGTAGATTTTGGTGCCACCCTTGGCTTTAATCAAGGTGCCATCGGCATATTTTTTAACTCCCAGAACGGCAGTCTTTTTGGCGGTGGCCGCCTTTTTGACGATTAGCCTTTTTTTTACCGTGCTACTGACAACTTTGTTCTCGGTTATTTTCGTGAAGGAAGCAATCACGGAATCAGCCACTTTCAAAATCGGAGAATTATATTTTTTTAATTCGGATAAACTAGAGATGTATTCCAACTTTCCGCCGCTTACTAGATAAATTTTACCCTCCGGACTTTTTAGCAA
>CAIMEI010000055.1 GCA_903839955.1 Candidatus Falkowiibacteriota bacterium
CCTCGAAAAAACCCTCAAAAAAGAAAAAAATGCCCCGGCCTATGTTTGTCCGGAGGGCCACATGAGCTTGTCCGATTTGGAGCCGAGCTTTTTTTCGTTTAATTCTAGCCAGGGAGCTTGCCCGACTTGCGGCGGCTTGGGGAATTGTCCAGAAGTGAGCGGCGATTTGGTGCTCAATGAAAATTTGAGCTTAGCGGAAGGGGCCATCAGACCGCTTGGCTTGAACGCACTCAGTAATCCCAATTCTTTTTTTGCCCCCTTTGCCAAAGAAATCAAAGAAAGTAATTTGGATTTTCTCAAGCCGGTTAAAACATTCACCGCGGCCGAAAAGAGATTTTTGCTGGATGGCGGCAAAGGATTCTATGGTTTGAAAAAAATCCTCCTAGATCGCTATCAGGATACGCGCTCCAGCTTCATTAAGCAGGAAATTGAAAAGTGCCTGGTAGTTTCTTCTTGCCCCAGCTGTCAGGGGCGGCGTTTGAAAGCGGAGTCGTTAGCGGTAAAAATTGAAGGTTTCTCTATCGCCGATTTGAGCCAGCCGGCGATTTTGGCCATGAAAAATCAGTTGAAAAATATTGAAAAGAAGCTAAAAGACGGAACCGCCCAGATTGCCAAACCGATCATCAAGGAAATCACCACTCGTTTGGACCTATTAAATAAAGTCGGACTCGCTTATCTTTCTATTAATCGTCCCTCCGGCACTCTTTCTGGCGGTGAAGCGCAAAGAATGCGTTTGGCCACGCAAATCGGTTCAGGATTGACTGAGGTGGTTTATGTTTTAGATGAGCCATCTATCGGTCTGCACCAGCGCGACAATGATAAATTAATTGAAACCCTGAAGAAATTACGCGATCTCGGAAACACAGTGATTGTCGTGGAGCACGACGAAGCGACGATGCTGGCGGCGGACCACCTGATTGATGTCGGTCCAGGAGCAGGAACTCTGGGCGGGCAGATTATTTTTGAGGGTACGCCGGAAAAAATAAAAAGCTGCCGCGCTTCTTTGACCGGCGACTATCTTTCGGGCCGCAAAAAAATTGCCGCCAAAAAAAACTATCGCCTCGGAAACGGCAAAAAGATTGAAATTATCGGCGCTAGCGAGCATAATTTGAAAAATTTAGACGTTTCTATTCCGCTCGGAAAACTAGTGGCAATTACCGGTGTGTCCGGTTCGGGGAAATCCACTTTAATCACCGACATTCTTGCCAATGCTCTGAACCGCAAATTTTATCGGGCCAAAGTGGAACCGGGCCGCCACAAAGAAATAAAAGGCCTGGAGAATATTGATAAAGTGATTGATATCGACCAGTCGCCAATCGGCCGCACGCCGCGTTCCAACCCGGCAACCTACACGGGCGTGTTTACCTATGTTCGGGATATTTTTGCGGAATTGCCAGAATCCAAAGCCAAAGGTCTTAACGCCGGCCACTTCTCCTTTAATGTTATTGGCGGCCGCTGTGAGCACTGTGAGGGCGATGGCGTGATCAAGGTGGAAATGCAGTTCATGTCGGACATTTACGTCACCTGCGATGTTTGCCAAGGCAAGCGTTACCAAAAGAAAGTTCTAGAAGTCTTATATAAAGGCAAAAATATTTATGATTTTCTGGAAATGACGGTTTCTGAAGCACTGCCGTATTTTAAGAGCGTTGCCCCGCTATTCGAGAAGCTGTCGGTTCTGGAGAGAGTCGGCTTGGGCTACCTCAAGCTGGGTCAGTCAGCGACCACTCTTTCCGGCGGTGAAGCCCAGCGCGTCAAGCTGTCCACCGAATTGTCCCGCCGCTCTACTGGAAAAACTTTATACATTCTAGATGAACCGACGACCGGCCTCCATTTTGCCGATATTGACCGCCTGCTTTTAGTAGTTAACCAGCTGGTGGATGCTGGCAATACCGTTTTGGTGATTGAACACAACTTGGAAGTAATCAAGTCGGCCGACTGGGTGATTGATTTGGGTCCGGAAGGCGGCGACCAAGGAGGAGAAATCGTCGGCGTCGGCACGCCGGAAGAACTAAAAAAGAACAAAAAAAGTTATACCGGAAAATACCTAGCCCTGCTTAATAAATAAATTAATTAATAATCAGCTATTTAACAATAAAAAAGGAGGACTTAATGGACGTAAAATTTATTTTCTTAATTATTTTAATCATTGTCGCCTTGCCGGCCGTTGCTAGCTGGCAAAAAATTGCTTCAATCGATGACGTGGTCGCCAAAATTGACGAAGAATCGTCGCTAGATTTAGTGGATGTCATTCCCCAGAAAGACCTGGAAATTTATTTGAAAAAAATTAGGAAATATTTATTCCAAAGCCAGGAGCATCGGCGCTTTACGGAGGCGATTCTGCAAAGAATAATCACTTGCGCCGGAGAAGGCCAATTGAAATTGACTTTATTTGATGAGGACTTCCTGGAGTATCGAAATATTTTCGCCCAGCTAACTAGCGGGCAATTAGTCGAGGCCAGCCAAGAAGCAACCCGGTTGATGTCTAAGAAAAGCAACGCTTCAACCGAGCTAGGCAAAGAATTTTTACGAGCGATTCGCGACCTAGCCAAGGTGCAGGCCGCCGCAAAAGTTAGTCCGGCCCCGGCCATCTAAAAGCAAAACCCGTTAGAGTAATCTGACGGGTTTTTCATTATAGCTGAGACAAAACTTTTAACTGCAGCGCTTTGCTTCGGCTATCTAAAATGGCAAAGCTAGCTTGATAGGGCGGGCCATTAAGCGTTCCAGGATTGGCAATTGTTGTTTGTCCTTCGGTTATTAGGGCGGGGCGATGCGTGTGTCCGTGGAAAGCGTAGGCCGGTTTTTCGTCCCGCCTAGCCAGAAATTCCCGTAACTCTTTGGGCTTGTGAATGGCTAGAATATTCAAGCCAGCTAATTTCATGCTTAATATCTGGGGAGCGAAAGTAATTTGCGGATATTTTTTTGTTTCGCTGGCACCAAAAAGATCGGCGTTACCGCCGACCATGAGAATCTTGCCGGAAAAATTATAAGCCAAATGCTCCAGAGTTTGCCCGTTAGCCAGGTCGCCGCAGAAAATCAGCGTGGCGATTTTTTCTTTTCGGCAATAGTCTAAAAAAATATCTAGATTGTGCCAGTCGTCGTGCAGGTCGGAAAAAATGGCGATTTTCATTCATTAACTCTTAATTTTATTTCATAAGCCATCTGCTCCAACTTGCGCAAATGGCCGCGCGCCTGGTCGTATTTGGTGCGCAGATAACCGGTCATATCGAAATCAATCAGCTGATCCATAATGCTCTCTGCCAATTCTTTGGTTTCAGCGACGCTTTTAAAGTTGCCGATCGCGGCCTGGTTGGTGGCGACGCGGACTAATTCGCCGAGCAAATCGCAGATGCCGCCCAAATAGGCGTCAGTGCCGAGTTTGAGCTTTTTGATTTTATCAATTTTTTCGCCCTTGATGGCGAAGGACAGGAGTTTGGCTTCGGCGTATTCTTCCACGGCGGCTCGGTAAGCGCCTTCTTCCTCAATGCGCTTAATGGTGAACTTTTTTTCTAGGTTCAAAAGCTCGCTTTCCATTTCAGTCAGCTTCTCATCGGCAGTTTTTAAATCGCCGCGGTGAAGAGCGAAAATTGCTTTTTTGGAGTGGAAGAGAACATTATTGGATAAAGAAATTATCTGGCGCCGCTCGCTTTCTTGCAGGCGATAATCTTTTTTGAGCTGGATGACAAAGGTTTTGTTAATCATAAAAATTTATATTACTCTAAATACTTCTTGAAGAGAGGTTTCGCCGGCCAGAGCCTTTAAAACGCCGTCTTGGAGCATTGTCACCGTCCCGTCTTGCATGGCCAGCTCTTCAATCTCGTGGTCGGTGGAGTTTGGGTTTTGAATTAATTTTTGGATTTCCGGAGTGACGGCGATGGTTTCATATAAACCAAGTCGTCCCTTGTAGCCCAGGCCGCCGCATTCCGGACAGCCGCCGCCTTCGTAAAACACCAACTCTTTCGGCACTTTGACGGCCGGGTTTTTTATTTCCGCGAGCGCTTTTTTCGCTTCTTCCAAGAGTCCGGCTTCTGGCACACAGACTTTTTTGCAGGAGGGACAGATTTTTCGCACCAAACGCTGACCGATGGAAAACTCAATGGAGTTGGCTAGGGCGGAGCGGTCAATGTCCAGCCCGGCGAAACGGGAGATGGCGCCGGCGGCGCTATTAGCATGAATGGTGGAGAGAACTAAGTGTCCGGTCATGGAAGCTTCCACGGCAATTTCGGCCGTTTCGTGGTCGCGGATTTCTCCGATCATCATGATGTTGGGGTTTTGACGCAGCAAAGAGCGCATGGCCGCGGCGAAGGTGTAGCCTTTTTCGGTATCAATCTGAGTCTGAATAATTCCTGGCAATTGATATTCAATCGGATCCTCGACGGTGATAACTTTGACATCTGGCTGATTCAGCGTGTTGAGGGCGGAATAAAGAGTGGTGGTTTTGCCGCTGCCGGTCGGGCCGGTGGTAATAATGATGCCCTTGGTTTTTTTGAGAGCTTTTTTGAAAGCGTCCAAGGAATAAGTGGTGATACCCAAGCTTTCCATGGAAAGGGAGGCGGCGGAATTGCTGAGCAAGCGGACGACGATGGTTTCGCCGTAGCCGCCGGAAATAATGGAAAGGCGGCAATCTGCTCTTTTCCCGTCTGGCAAATAGATAACGAAGCGGCCATCCATGGTGGCCCGTTTCTCGTTGGTGGCGAATCCAGCTAGTAATTTTACTTCAGCGAGCAGGGGGATATAGGAAGCTTTGGGGATGTCTAAAAGATCGGTCATGACGCCGTCAATGCGCAAGCGGACTTTTACTTCATTTTCCGCTGGTTCAATGTGGAGGTCGCCAGCATTGCCAACAATTGCCATGCTGATGATGAAGCTGAGAATTTTTTGGCTCGGTAATTCGGCCACCGCTTCCTTGACTCCTTTGATGTTCCGGCCCAGCTCTTGCGCCTTGGCCATTTCGGCGGCGGTGATTTTAATGCCGCGCCCAATAGTTTGCGAAATAACAATATCGTAGAGCTCGTTAATATAATCAAAATTGCCGATTACTCGGTAAACTTCGTCCAGGGAAGTGACGCCATTTAAGGCTTTAAGAACGCCATCTTGAAGCATGGTAATCATGCCATTTTCAATGGCTTGCTGGAGAATTTTGAAAGATGGCGCTTTTTCCACGGTCAGCTCTTTGATTTTTTCGTCCATGGTAAATAGCTCATAGATGCCGATGCGTCCCTTGTAGCCGATTTGGCTGCAGTATTCGCAGCCGGACCCGGCTTGATAAATGGTGGGGAGGTCGGCAGGAATGTTAATGCCGGATTTTGGCGAAATAACGGCCAAGATTTTTTTGACCTGGTCAGCTTCTTCTTCGCTAAGAAGATGTTCTTTTCGGCATTTCGGGCAGAGCTGGCGTACCAAGCGCTGGCCAATGACCGCGTTGATGGAGGGCACGAGGAAATAAGGTTTTACCCCCATGTCAATCAAGCGGGGAATTACGCCGGCGGCGTCGTTGGTGTGCAAAGTGGAGACCACTAAGTGGCCCGTTAGACTGGCTTGAATGGCAATCTCGGCCGTTTCTTGATCGCGGATTTCGCCAACCATGACAACGTTGGGGTCTTGGCGGAGAATCGAGCGCAAGCCCTCGGCGAAGCCGTAGCCGCGCGCTGGTTCCACTTGGCTCTGGTTGATTCCTTCTACCTGGTATTCTATTGGGTCTTCCAGTGTGATGATTTTTGTTCCCGGTCTATTTAATCTATTAAGGATAGCGTAAAGAGTGGTGGTTTTACCGGCGCCCGTTGGACCGGTCGTTAGGATTAGGCCATTCGGCTTGGAAATTTCTCTTTCCAAAATCTCGTGCACCTGCGGCAATAGTCCTAATTTTTCAAAAGGCAGTCCGGCCGACGAGGCTTTTAAGAGGCGCAAAACGACGCTTTCACCGAAAGCAGTCGGTAAGAAAGAACAGCGCACTTCCACTTTTCCTTGGGCGATGGTAATTGTGAAGCGGCCGTCTTGCGGCTTGTCTTCAACGTTGATTTTTACTTTGGCTAATATTTTCAGGCGCGCCGCAATCATTTTCCACTGCTTGTGGTCTATTTTGGCGGCATCCTGCAAAACGCCGTCAATGCGCAGGCGAATCGCCACGACATTTTCTTCGGCTTCGATATGGACATCGCTAGCATCTACCTTGAGGGCAGTGGCCAAAATCAAAGTGATGATGTCGCTAATATTCACCTGGTTGATTTTATCTTCCAGGTATTTGTAGCTGCTGATTTCTAATTTATATTTTTCCAGCGCCGCCTCGCTGATGTCTATTCCTCTTTGACTGGGTTTGACCTTGGGGATGGCTTTATATACTTCTAAGGCGCCGCTAAGGCTATTTTCGGAGATGAGATAGATTTTTACTTCGCAGAAATACAACTTATTCAAGCGGTCGGCTAAATCTTGCTGGGCCGGACCCTTGGCGATCACGCCGATGCGGACGTGTTCACCGTCGTAAAAGAAACAGACGGTTTTTAGCTTGCGCGCCTCTTTCTCATCAATCAAAGCGATGGCTTCCGGGCTGACCGGAAAACCAAACAGATTGATATATGGCAAACCGAGCGAATTGGCATCCGCTTCGGTTTGTTTCTCGATTTCTTTAATTTTTATTTCCTGCTGTTTCTGAGCGAATTTACCCTGGGGGGTGTCGTCATCGCTGTTTTGGCCAGAAATCAGGTTTTCGATAGAATCAAAGTCGCTCATTTATTTTTTATTTTTCTTTTTGAATAATCTGTCCAACTTGCTGACCCCGAGGCCCTTGTTGAGCTGTAGGAATAAGTCGGTCCAAGCGCTAATCTGGAAAGCAGTTAGGAATGAGCCGGCAACTACCATGAAGATGATAATCAGCAAGATAATCAGCCAAGCGATGGTCACGTTGCCCAATGCCAAGCACACGAAGAAAAGGGGCATTGGGAAAATAATAATCACTAACAAGACCAAAAGAGAAGCCAAAATATCCAGGCAGAAGACGGCAATCGCCATTTCCAAACTAATCACCCAGTTCTTGGTGAATAATTGCCAGGATTTCTTCAGGGATTTGGTGAAGCCGGTTTTCTTGATTACCGCATAGCCGAGAGCATATTTGGCGATTAAGGACATAATAATGGCGACTGGGATAAACAGCAAGAAAAGCAGGACATAGAGTGCGGAAAAGACAAAACCATTAGTCATCATCAAGATGACCGGTAAGCTGATGAGAAAAAATAAGAGATCAATGCCGATTTTCAGCAGGGCATTGAAGCCGAACACTGGCCAGAAAGCTTTGGCGCCGACATTCAAATCGGCACGAAAATCTGGTTTGCCCGCATCTTTCTTTTCTTCAATTTTTTGCACCTTATTCACGATTGCTCCCTGGGCGGAAATGGCCAGCCAAATGAGAAAGGCGGCCAGGCAAAGCAAAAGAACGATGGCAATTACCGACATCAGCGAGGAGATCGGGTCGGATTTCATTAAGCCGAACATGTTCGCCAAAGATCGCAAGCTGAAAATGCCAGTGGAAGCCAGCATGCGCCAGCCGGAAGCAAAGTTGCCGGAGAGGCCGTCAGCTAAAACCTTGTTCAAAATTTGGTATTCGCCGCCCGGATTAATGAGCGTGGCGAACAAGCCGAAAAACCACAAATATTTGTAGCGCCAGGCAGTTTTCAGGGCTTTTTTGATAATTGAGCGATAAGAAAACATAGGTTTATAGAAGCTAAAAATTTTAGCTTGATTAAATTGAAAAAAAGGCTTAAGTTTGTTAATATTATAACATATTTAATTGAGCGCGTAAAAGCATTTTGCTGATCCGCCAGCCAGGCGGCTAATAATTGTCAAATATAATATATATATGAAAAAGGAAAAGAACGATTCAATGGACAAAATCATCTCGCTCGCCAAGCGCCGCGGCTTTGTTTTTCCGTCTTCGGAAATTTATGGCGGCTTTGCGGCGGTCTATGATTTCGGTCCTTACGGCGTGGAGTTGGCTAATAATATTAAAAAAGAATGGTGGAAAGCCATGACCCAGCTGCGAAGCGACGTTGTCGGTTTGGACGCGGCCATTTTTATGAGTCCGAAAGTCTGGGAAGCCAGCGGGCATGTCAAAGGATTTTCTGATCCGCTCACCGAGTGCCGGAAATGCCATGGCCGTTTGCGCCTCGATACTTTGCTGGAGGATATCGGCGTGGCCGCTGACGAAAAAATGAGCGAGGAAGAAATTAATCAAATTTTTGACGCCAACCGCGACAAAATAAAATGCCCGACCTGCGGTGCGCAAGATTTCACCCCCGGCCGCAGCTTCAATTTATTGGTTCAATCCAACCTGGGAAATTTTACGGGCGACTGGACCAAGGAGCCGGTTTATTTACGCGGCGAAACTTGCCAGGGGATTTACGTTAACTACAAAAACGTCCTGGATTCGGCGCGCGTTCGCATTCCTTTCGGCATTGCGCAAATTGGCAAGGCTTTCCGCAATGAAATCACGGCCCGCCAGTTTATTTTCCGGACGCGCGAATTTGAGCAGATGGAAATGCAGTATTTCATTCATCCCGACCAGACCAAGGAAGTTTATGAAAATTGGAAGAAGATTCGCTGGCAATTCTATTTGGATCTCGGTTTCAAGGAGGAAAATCTGAAATGGCACCAGCACGAAAACTTAGTTTTCTACGCCAAAGAGGCCTATGATATTGAATATAATTTTCCCTTCGGCTTCAAAGAGTTGGAGGGCGTGCATGCGCGCGGCAATTACGACCTGACCCAGCACGGCCAAGCTTCGGGGACGAATTTCGAGTATCTGGATCCGGCCACGGGGGAAAAATTTATTCCGCACATTGTGGAAACTTCCGTCGGCGTGGGCCGCACTTTTCTCGCCGCTCTCTGCGAGGCTTACCGTGAAGAGAATCTAAACGGTGAAGAGCGCGTTGTTTTGTCTTTGCCGGCGAGATTAGCGCCGATTAAAGTGGCCATTTTCCCCTTGCTTAAGAACAAGCCGGAGCTGGTAGCACGCGCGGAGGAAATTTATCACGCCTTGCGCCAAAAATTCCGCTGCGAATTTGATGATAACGGCAATATTGGCAAAAGATACCGCCGCCAGGATGAAATCGGCACGCCGTATTGCGTGACTTTTGACTTTGATTCCCTGGAAGACGGGGCAGTAACGGTGCGCGAAAGAGACAGTGCTTCCCAAGAACGAGTGAAAATTGAAGACCTGGAAAAATACTTGGCGCCGAAACTAGGGTAGCGGCAAAAAAATATTTTCGAAAGAGACGGTTTGCAGCCGTCTCTTTTTTTGGAAAAATAAATTGAAAAAAAAATCCGAAAATTTTCAAATTAATTTTTTTTATCTCGTGGTGATTAAAAAAATATTTTTTCAAGGCTCAAGCGGAAAAAATTAG
>CAIMEI010000056.1 GCA_903839955.1 Candidatus Falkowiibacteriota bacterium
GAAATTATTTTCTGTAATATTAGAGCAATTGTCAGGTAAGAGGTGTTCTTGGCAATATTGTCGGCCTTATTCATAAGCATTTTTACTAGGAAACTTTTTTTATTATAACAGCTATTGATTCTTTTTGAAAGTTATGATAATATGCTTCTTAGCGCCTATCTAGGGTCCGCTTTTTTTATTAAAACATTGATCATAAATTAGTTATGAAAAAAGACATTCATCCGAAATACAACGATAATTGCCAGGTTTCCTGCGTCTGTGGCGACACCATGACCACCGGTTCGGTTGACTCCGAAATCAAAGTTGAACTTTGTTCCAGCTGTCATCCTTTCTACACCGGCAAACAGAAATTGGTGGACAGCGCCCGCCGGGTGGAGAAATTTGAAACCAAATCCGGCCTTCAGGAACAACTGGGCAAGGAAAGAAAGGGCAAAAAGGTAAAGACTGCCGCCCGCGTGGCCGAAAGAGCGAAAAAAGAAGTAAAGGTGAAAGCCGACAGCTTCGCCAAAATCGCTCAGGTTAAACTTGGTAAATAGCGACTGCAAAATAAAAAGCAATCGGCTCTTTTTATGATATAATGTATCATAATGCCGGTTGCTTTTTGTTTAGAGGATTTTTAGACAAAAAAATCCGCCGAAATAAAGCTTTGATTCTTTCTGGAGCTAAAAAAATATAGAAAAAAGGAGGTCTCCAGGATAAATTGCTATTATTTGCGGCGGATGAAAAACCGTAGGAAAATTAACTAGAAAAACATACGGTTAAGTGATAATAACACAAATAAAAAAATTACGCAATATGTTTGCCAAAATTAAAGAAAAATTTGCTAATCTTACAGAAGAATTGTCCAAACCGGAGCTCGCCGCTAACCCGACCGAGATGATTAAGGTTTCCCGGGAACACGCCGCCTTGCGCGAGGTAATTGAGATGATTAATGCCCTGGAAAAAGCTCAAAACCAGCTCCAAGAGAACAAAGATATTATTGAAAACGAAAACGACCCCGAGCTCAAGGCCATGGCGAGCGAGGAAATGGCCCACTTGGAGCAAGAAGTGGCTCGCCTTGGCGAAGCGATTGACGAAGAACTGCATCCGGCCAACCCCAACGACAAAAAGAACGCCATCGTGGAAATCCGCGGCGGCGCCGGCGGTGACGAGTCGGCGCTTTTTGCTGGCGACTTGCTCCGCATGTATTCCCGCTTTTGCGAACGGCACAGCTTAAAGATGGAAATGCTCGACTCCAGCCTGATTGGTATCGGCGGCGTCAAGGAGGCAATTTTTTCGGTTAGCGGCAAGAATGCTTACGGGCTCTTGAAATACGAAGCCGGCACCCACCGCGTCCAGCGCGTTCCAGAAACTGAAAAACAAGGACGCGTCCACACTTCCACGGCCACGGTGGTGGTTTTGCCGGAAGCGGAAGAGGTGGATATTGAGATTAAGCCGTCCGATATTCGAATAGATACCTTCTGCTCAAGCGGGCCAGGCGGCCAAAGCGTCAACACCACTTATTCCGCCATCCGTATCCTGCATATTCCCACTGGCGTTATTGTCAGCTGCCAAGACCAGAAATCCCAACACCAAAACAAAGAAAGGGCTTTGCAAGTTTTGCGTTCTCGCTTGTTAGCAAAACAGGAAGAAGAGCGCCAAGCCTCCGAAACGGCTCTGCGCAAAACCCAGGTGGGCGGCGGCGACCGCAGTGAAAAAATCCGCACCTATAATTTTCCTCAAGACCGCATCACCGACCATCGCATCAGCCAAAGCTGGCACAGCATCGGCCGCATCATGGACGGCGAACTGGATGAAATCTTGGCAGCCCTCAAAAAAGCCGAACGCGATGAACAAAAACAACAACAATAAATTGACGATTGGCGAAGCACTTGCTGATCTTTCGCTGAGCCAAGATAAAAACCAGAAACTAGAGCGAGAACTGCTGCTCGCTTTTGTTTTACGTCGTGACCGTTCTTTTTTATTGCTCAATTACCAGCAGTCGCTTGAAGCTCCGGAGTTAGCTGAGTACCGCCGCTTGGCCAAAAAACTACTCGCCGGCTGGCCGCTGGCCTACCTGATTGGCGAACGAGAATTTTACGGCCGTTCCTTCTCAGTCAATCCAAGCACTTTAATTCCCCGCCCCGAGTCAGAGATGATCGTGGATATTATCAAGAAAAAAATTGCTGCTTACCCGGACGTTGCTCTCGTTGATATTGGTACAGGCTCGGGGTGCCTGATTATTTCCCTGGCCGCCGAGTTAGGATCGGGCCGCAAATATTACGGCCTAGATATTTCCACCTCCGCTTTGTCTGTCGCTAAGCAAAACGCCAAGTGCCACGGTGTAAAAGTTCAATTTTTAGAAAGTGACTTACTGAGCCGCTTGCCCCAGCAGAAAGGTCCGATTTTTCTGGTCGCCAATCTTCCCTACCTCACACCAGAACAAGTCCGCCGCGAGAAAAGCATTCAGAAGGAGCCAAAAACCGCCCTAATTTCCGGAAAAGACGGCTTCCAGCACTACCGCCAGCTCTTCAAACAATTGGCCGACCGCCAAGACCTGAAAAATTTTTTCTTAATTATTGAAATCGATCCGGCCCAGAAAAAAATAGTAGGCGCAGAGGCCAAAAAATACTGGCCGAAAATTGAAGTAGAAATCATTAAGGATTTACGGGGAAAAAATAGATTCGCAATCATTAATGGCCAATAGAAAAAGAGCTCTCTGATCAAGGAAAGCTCTTTTTTATTTCCAGACTAATAATTCAGCTTCGCCGTGATTGCAATATTTTCAATAATGCCCGCCAGGATAAAATTGGCGATGACCGACGAACCGCCATAGCTGACAAAAGGCAAGGCGATGCCAACCACGGGCATAATTCCCATATTCATCCCGACGTTAATAACCATCTCCACAAAAATAACTCCGGCGGCACCGACGATGATGTAGGCTTCAAAGTCATTGCGCACTTTTTTGAGAATCGCCAGTGAGCGAAAAAGAAAAACGGAATAAAATAAAATGATCAGAAAGACGCCCAAGAATCCCAGCTCCTCGGAAACGACCGCAAAAATAAAGTCCGTATGCGCTTCCGGCAAAAATTTCAACTGAGATTGCGAACCAAAACCGACGCCCTTCCCCATGATACCGCCAGAACCGACGGCAATCATCGCCTGAGAAACGTTATAGCCCTGCTGCAAGGAATTGCCGCCGGGATTGAAAAAGGTTTGAATGCGCTCCTTCTGATATTCCTTGAAGAAAATAAACCAAGAAAGAACGAACGCGACCGCCACCACGCTAAAAATAATTATGAAATACTTGCGCTGAAAACCGGAGAGCAAAATAATAATAAACCAGATAACAATCAAAATCATTGCCGAACCGAAATCCGGCTGGAGCAGAATCAGCGCGGCGAGCAGCAGAGTGAAGCCGCCAGAAACCACTAGATGGCGCACCGTTTTAACCCTGGTGGCCAAGCGGGAAAAATAGTCGGCCAAGAAAATAATCAAAATTACCTTCACAAACTCAACCGGCTGCAGATTAAGGCCGCCCAAAGAAAACCAGCCTCTCGTACCGTTAACCGTCTGTCCAAAGAAAAGCACCGCCAGCAAAGAAATAATCGCTAATACATAAAGATAGCGGCTGACGCTTTTGAGGGAATGAAAGCTGGAGAGGGCGAAAACAAAAAAACAGGCCACGCCGAGGATGACGAAAAAAATCTGTTTTTTGAAATCCAATAAATCAACCATTTCCTGCCCGAGAGCGACGCTATAAATTTCCACCAAGCCGAAAACCGAAAGGAAAAAGACCGGCAGAAAAATCAGCCAGTCAAATTTTTTCAAATAAGTTTTAATGTGGCTCAGCATAAAGCGCTAGCGCTGAAAAATACTATCATCCAAAATATTTAAATCGGGAGTAACAATCGGCTGAGCGCCGGGCAAAGAGCCGGTTTCCCAAGAAATGCTCACCGGGCGAGACTCCAAGGACTTTAAGTCCTCCAGTAAAAAGCGGTTGACCGCTACCGGCGCGCCGCCGCTATTTAAGGTGATGTTGAGCGGCACTTCCCAATAGCTGTAGGGAGAATTGTTGGTGATAACAAAATTCAGTGTGCCAATACCGCCAGAATTGACACTGAAGGTGGAACTGCTAATTGCCATGTTATTGGCTTGAGCGTAGAAACTAGGCCAATCGGGATATTTGCGGTTATCAACGCGCTGCCAGGAAGTGCTCTTGATGGCGAATTGATAATTGCCGCCGGCCGGGGCGTCTTGATTCAGAGAAAAGGCGTATTTTTCGGTGTTGGGCAACAGAAAAGTACTGCCGCAGCCGAACTCAGTGCTGCCCGCCTCAAAGCAATAGCTGATAAAAGCGGCGTGCTTGGGATTGGGATTTTTTAAATCAACCGCTAGATCGGTTTTGTTGTTATGCACAAAAACTAGCGGCGCAGAAACTTGAAGGGGGATGGCCGTGGTGCTGAGATGGAGCTGCTGAATATCCAAACCCATTTGGGTGAAATTTTCGGTCAGCGATTTGTCCTGATCGCGCCCGACTAAAAAATAATAAATATAACCGTAGGCCGAATAGACAAAAAAGCCGATGGCGCTAAAAATCAAAAGTGCCACTAATATTTTGATGATCCGGCGGCGATTCTCAGTCAGCCACAGGCCAAAATTAATCATCTTCCAACTCGGCTCGGACGCTTCGCGATAATCCTCCAATTTGAACTTCTGATTCTTGGGGTCTTTGTCCATATTATGCTATAATAAAAATGTTTATAATAATTTTATCTC
>CAIMEI010000057.1 GCA_903839955.1 Candidatus Falkowiibacteriota bacterium
GCATTGTTTAATATTTATCACCACTTTTTCTTTTTTCCAATCATGTTTTTCATGAAGTATTTTAAAGATAAAGTTGATAATATTTTCGCCTATTTCCGTGAATTTCGCAGCTGGTGATTTTTTTACCAGTAGTTCGTGGCTATTGATAACGCAAACCCCTATTAATTCTGGAACATAGGCGGCCAAGGCCTCACAAGTTAATTGAGTAAAGAAATGAGGAAGACTCGCAGAGAATAAGCAGTCATCCTTTTTTTGTTTTAGTCTAGTCGTTCTGATCCTGAAATTTGGTTCAGAGCGGTCAACTACCACGTTTTTGTCATTTTCATCGACAAAGTAACTTTCAGAGTCGCTAAGAGCTTCTTCGATGATTTTTTGTTCTTTTCTTTCTTCCTCCGAATCATCCTTCGATTCTTCTGGTTTTTCCTGGTAATTCTTGCTCCAAATCGCAAAAATTATCACTGCTGCTACTAAAATTAAAGTGCCAATCATTTGCACTCCTTTTGTTTGGTCGACACTCATGACGGCCAAGATGATTGTATTTATCATTTTGTTAAAGTATTTGTTTCGATTCTGATAACACCATGCCATTCCGGGACAGAATCATGCCCTATAACCCCAAACCTTAGGAGTATCTTAATTATACACTTTTTCCTTAATTTGTCAAGATGTTGCCCTTTTTCGCGATAAATTGTCCTAATATTAGCGACATCCATTGACCGTCCCCGTCAAATCAAGTAAGATGAATTTATGAATGAACTGCAAAAAATCAGAAATTTTTGTATTATTGCCCATATTGACCACGGGAAGTCCACGCTTGCCGACCGCATGCTGGAAGTAACCGGCACCGTGGATAAGCGCAAAATGAAGGACCAGATTCTGGATGGGATGGATATTGAGCGCGAACGGGGTATTACCATCAAACTTCAGCCGGTAACCATGAATTATGAGGGCTACCAGTTGAACTTGATCGACACCCCGGGCCACGTGGATTTTTCCTATGAAGTCTCCCGCTCGCTGGCGGCCGTGGAAACGGCAGTTTTGCTGGTGGATTGCACCCAGGGCATCCAGGCCCAGACCCTGGCGAATTTGTATTTGGCTCTGGAACAGGATTTGCAGATTATTCCAGTGGTCAACAAGATCGATTTACCAGCCGCTGACGTGCCCAAAACCAAAGCGGAAATCATTAGACTGATTGGCTGTCAGGAAGAAGAAATTCTTTGCGCTTCCGGGAAGACTGGCGCGGGCGTGGAGGATATTTTGCATTCGGTCATCAAAAATGGCCCAGCGCCCAAAAGCGTGGCCACCAAAAATCCGCTTCTTTCCCGCGCTCTGATATTTGATTCCAAATATGATGAATACAAAGGCGTCGTTGCCTATGTCCGGGTTTTTAATGGTAGTATCAAAAAAGGTGATAAAATTCGCCTGATTGCCGCTGGCGCCGAAAGTGAGGTGCTGGATATCGGTATTTTTAAGCCCGACTATGTCCCGACTGGCGAACTCAAAGAAGGCGAAATCGGCTACATCATCACCGGCTTCAAACAAGTCGGTGATTGCCGCGTCGGCGACACCATTACCACCGTCCATAGTGCCGCCGATTTGCGCGACCTGGAACCGCTCCACGGCTACCAAGAAGTGAAGCCGATGGTTTTTGCCGGTGTCTTTCCACGCGAAGGCAGTGACTTCAAGGAATTGCGGGAAGCGATGGAAAAATTGAAATTGAATGACGCCGCCTTGTCCTACGAAGCGGAAAGATCGGATGCGCTCGGTTTTGGTTTTCGTTGCGGCTTCTTGGGTCTATTACACTTGGAAGTTTTTCAAGAACGGCTGAGAAGGGAATATGACTTGGATTTAATTGTTACCGTCCCGAGCGTTGCCTATCAGGTATTGAGAAATGACGGTGAAGAATTAATTGTGCGCACGCCGCAACGCTTGCCTGATCCGACGGAAATAAATCTCATCCGCGAACCGTGGGTCAAATTAGATATTATCACCCCCAAACCCTATATCGGCAACATCATGCAGGTGTCTCAGGAAAAACGGGGAATCTATAAAAATACCGA
>CAIMEI010000058.1 GCA_903839955.1 Candidatus Falkowiibacteriota bacterium
CGGCCGATGATCATAGTGCCTCCTTATCGCATATCCTCGGCTACACTGGAAAAATCAGTGAAAAAGAATTGGCTGATAATCCCGACGGCTACACGCCAGTGGACTACATCGGCAAGTCCGGCTTGGAATATGTTTGGGAGAAAGAATTGCGCGGCGTTCCGGGCCACAAGGATTCCGAGGTGGATGCTTTGGGCCAAATGAGCAATGTGGTGAGCGAAACAGCCGCCACGGACGGCGCTAATTTACAGCTTTCTATCGACAAAGGCCTCCAGCAAGAAAGCGAAATGGTCCTGCGCCGCTATTTGGACAAACTGCATCTCAAGTCCGGGGCAGTGGTCATTTTGGATCCGCGCAATGGCGAGGTTTTGGCCCTGGTTTCTTGGCCGGCCTATGATAATAATCTTTTTGCCCGCGGCATCACCACTGACGAATATCAAAAATTTATTAACGACCCCAGCCAGCCCTTATTCAATCGAGCAATCGCTGGCGAATATCCTTCCGGTTCCACGGTCAAGATGGTGGTGGCGACTGGCGCTTTGCAGGAAAAAGTAATTTCCGATAGCACCACGGTGCTTTCGACTGGCGGCCTGCACGTCGGCCAGTGGTTTTTCCCAGATTGGAAAGCTGGCGGCCACGGCGTGGTGGATGTGCGCAAAGCGATTGCCAATTCGGTGAATACTTTTTTCTATACCGTCGGCGGCGGCTACCAAGGCTTTGTCGGCCTGGGCGTGGATCGCTTGGGAAAATGGATGGAAAAATTCGGCCTCGGCCAGAAATTGGGCATTGATTTACCTGGCGAGCGGCCCGGCTTCGTGCCCACGGCGGCCTGGAAAAAAGCGGTCAAAGGCGTTTCTTGGTATATCGGCGACACCTATCATTTAGCCATCGGCCAGGGCGATTTAACGGTCACTCCGCTTCAGGTGGCGGATTACACGGCGGCGATTGCCAACGGCGGCACGCTCTACCAGCCGCGAGTAGTGAAGTCCATCTTGGATAGCAACAATAATCTCGTGCAGAATGTGCCAGTAAAAATCATCCGCGCCAATTTGGCTGACCCGCAAAATATTGAAGTGGTGCGGGAAGGGATGCGCCAGACCGTGACCGACGGCACGGCACGCAGTTTGCAAAGCGTGCCCGTTCCGGTGGCCGGCAAAACCGGCACCGCCCAATGGAGCACCAAAAAAGCGCCGCACGCTTGGTTTGCCGGCTTTGCACCTTACGACAACCCCCAAGTCGCGATTGCGGTTTTGGTGGAGGAAGGCGAAGAAGGTAGTTCCGTTTCTGTGCCGATTGCCAAAGAAATTCTGACTTGGTATTTCGGCGGCCGCGGCGTTGTTAATCCAGAAAACATTATCGTCACTCCGCCGGTAATTACCGGTTCGGTGGTGGATTAAATTTATTAAAATTCATATGATTTATCCTGTTCCCCTGCCAATTCACTTATCTATTCATTTCGTCTTAGCGCTCCTCGTCGGCTATTTAGCTTATCGCCGTACCAAACTTTTTTGGCTCTCCATGATTGCCGGCGTGCTGGGTGGTTTCTTGATTGACGTGGATCATATTTTAGAATACATTATCGTTTTTCACCGCTTCTCGTTTTTCGGCTTCACCAAGGGCTGGCAGTTTTTGTGGAGCGGTCGCAGCTATTTGATTTTCCACGCCTGGGAATATCTGCCGATTCTTCTTGGCGCAGCCTATTTATTGCGCCGCCGCCGGAAAGTAGCGATTTTTATCGCCGTCCTGGCCATCGCCGGCTTTGTCCACCTGGTTTCTGATGTTTTCATTAATCAATATCCGGTAAAATTTTATTCCATTACTTACCGCTTAAGCCGCGATTTTCAAGCGAGCGAACTTTTGCCAGAGCGCAATCTATTAAAAAACCAGGCGGAATATCAAGAGTGGTATCCAGAAATGGCGCGGGAAGCAGGGAAATAGAAGAGCTTGAAAAATTATTAATAAGGCGTAGGATACTAGTATTAGCATTTTAACAATTTAATCTAAATAACCATGGGAAATCTAGTGAAAATAAACTTTTTGTTTTATGGCTATTCCCCAAAATCCTTGGATAGCGAGGAACTAGCCGATTTTATCGAAATCGAGTGCCCGAGCTACGAAGTTCGAGTAAAAACTGCCCTTCGTCCAAGCCAAGAAGATTTATTGGCCGCCGATATTATTATTTGTGGTATCAGTAACTTTCTCTTAAATCCCAACCTCAACACCAACCCCAGGGCGAGATTATTTGTGCTGGGATCCAGCGCTCATGATGAGTCCAGGGCGAGAATTCGCAATGTCAACTATCTTTTCTGTCCCTCTCAAGACGTCTTTCGTCTGGAATTCCAAGAAATTATTGAAACATATCTTTCTGAAGGAAGGATAGAAAAGTTGAAATTTAAAAAGTACGCCAAATCAACCATCAACACCTCGGTTCACTTGAACTGAGGTTCTTTTTTTAATTA
>CAIMEI010000059.1 GCA_903839955.1 Candidatus Falkowiibacteriota bacterium
ACCGGCGCGAAAGAATCTTCCGGGCGGTAGTCTTCCTCCTCAAGGGCAAATTTTTTCAAATCGCTCTCTTTGGTGCGACTTAAAATCGGCTTGGGCTTTATCACCCGTTTAACTGGTTTTTTGGCCGAAGTTTTTTTGACAGAAGTTTTTTTGACCGCGGGCTCGCCTCGCTTCGCGGACGAAGCGGGTTTTTTGGCGGCCGCCTTGGGCGCTGAAGAAGATTTTTTTGGCACTGGCATAATTTGTTTGAGATAAATAAAAACTACTCACCAGTATAACAAATTTTTTAGACAGAGACAATTTTTATTTTATCGTCAAGAGAAGCGGCGAGCTCTTTTTTCAACTCGTCGCAATTATTAATCAAAAACCCGGACTTAATGATCTGATCTTTACCATTATTGTTGACCTTGAAATACACGGCATCGGCGCCGGGATAATTATTCATTTTGCTCCTTAGCAGTTCCGTCTCAGTCGGCGACAATTCGCCCGCTAAAATTATTTTCAACGGATTGCTGGCCGAAACTGGAGCGGCTTTTGCTTCCATGGGTTTGGCAACGGGCGCGGCCGGGCGAGAAGAAGATTCTGGGCGATTATAGTTGCCGCGACCCCGATAATTATTTTTGGGGGCATTGGCCTTATAATCCATCACCGCTCTTTTAACAGCATCCACCGAGCCTTGCGGATCTTCAATTTTCAAAGGCACGGCCACGCTGACCAGCACTTTCTTTTCACCGTCTTTATCGGAGAGGCGGCCATAAATTCCGAGCATCGCCCCGTCTTTCCATAAATCCGGATTAGCTTTTAAAACGCTAGGAAAAACCAGGACTTCCCCACTGCCGGAAACGTCTTCGACTTTAACAAACATCATGGTTTCGCCGCTCTTGGTCATGATTTTCTTAATCGTAGTGACAACGCCGGCCACGGTGATCATTTCATCGTTAGCGCGTGAATTAAGCATCTTCAGGGAGGTGGTATATTCTCCAAAATAGTTACGAAAAATAGAAAAAGGATGTTCAGAAATATAGAGGCCGAGCAGTTCCTTCTCCCAAGTCAGCTGATCAGTCTTATCAATCGGCTTGCCAGGCTCCAGAGTGAGACGCAAGGCGTCAGTGGCCGGCAAATCACCGAATAGGCTGCTCTGACGGCTATCCTTGCGTTTAGAGGCCTCTTTGTTGACGGATAATATTTTTTCTAAATTGAAAAGCAATTGGCCGCGCTCGCCGTAATTATCCAAAGCCCCGCACTTAATCAAGCTCTCTAGCGATTTTTTATTCAGATCTTTATCAGTGATTCTCTCCAGGACATCAAGCAAAGTTTTGAAGGGGCCGTTTTCTTTGCGCTCAGCAATAATTACTTCCACGATGTGTTCGCCGACATTTTTGACAGCATTCAAACCGAAACGAATCGTTTCCGCTTTTTCACCAGCCGCCACAATTTCATTTTTGGCGGTGCCGTGAGTGACCACCGTGAAAGAAGCAAAAGATTCGTTAATGTCCGGACCCATGATCTTCATGCCCATGTTCTTGCACTCATCAATCTCAATCGCAATACGGTCGGTGTCGTGCTGATCGGAAGTGAGCAGGGCGGCCATAAATTCCACCGGCCAATGGGCTTTGAGGTAAGCGGTTTGATAACCGACCATCGCGTAGCAAGCGGCGTGGCTGCGATTAAAACCGTAACCCGCAAAAGGCTCGATAAAAGAAAAAACTTTTTGCGCTAGCTCCAGGTGGATGCCGTTCTTCACGCAGCCTTCCACGAATTTTTCTTTCTGCTCAGCCAGCAAGGCGGGAATTTTCTTACCCATTGCTTTGCGCAACACGTCAGCTTGGCCCATAGTGAAACCGGCCAAATCACGGGCGATTTGCATGACCTGCTCCTGGTAAATCGCCACGCCGTAAGTCTTGTCCAGAATCGGTTCCAGTTTCGGGTGAAGGTAAACCACCTGCTTCACTTTGTGCTTGCCGGAAATATAGTCCGGAATCCACTCCATCGGACCCGGGCGGTAAAGAGCGACCATGGCAATAATATCTTCAAAAACGGACGGCTTCAAATCGCGCAAATAACGCTTCATACCGGAAGATTCAAATTGAAAGACGCCAGTGGTTTCCGCGCGCTGGAAAAGCTCGAAAGTAGCCGCATCTTCCAGGGGAATTTGATCAATATCTATTTCCAAGCCACGGGTATTTTTGATGATCCGCAAGGCAGATTCAATAATTGTTAAGTTTTTGAGGCCCAAAAAGTCCATCTTCAAAAGGCCCAAATCTTCTACGGGGTGCAGAGAGTATTGAGAGATGATGGATTTATCGGCCGATGAGGCGTATTGAATCGGCACGTATTCGGTGAGCGGCTTGTCGGTAATCAAAACGCCGCAGGCGTGAGTGGAGGAATGGCGGGCCACGCCTTCCAAGCGCTTGGCATAATCCACCACGCGCTTCGCCGCCAAATCATTTTCATAAATTTCCCGGAATTCCGGCACCGATTTGATGGCGCCGGCGATATCAAACTTCATCGGAATCGCCTTGGAAATCCGGTCGCATAATTCATAGGGCTCGCCCAAAACCCGACCGGCATCGCGCACGGCGGCGCGAGAAGCCATGGTTCCGAAAGTGATAATCTGGGCGACGTGATCAGCGCCATATTTCTGGGCGACATAATCCAAAACTTCACCGCGACGGGTGTCGGCGAAATCCATATCAATATCCGGCATGGAAATACGTTCGGGATTCAAAAATCTTTCAAAAAGCAGATCGTATTTGATGGGATCGAGATTGGTGATGCCGGTGAGGTAACAGACAATAGAACCGGCGGCACTACCGCGTCCGGGGCCGACAACGATGCCGTGGTCTTTTGCCCAATTCACAAAATCGGCGACAATCAAAAAGTAAGCTGGCCAGCCCATTTTTTCTACTACCGACAATTCATAATCCATGCGGTCGCGCACCGCTTTCTCCGCGTCGCCGCTTAAGCCCTGGGAATAGCGTTTCTTGATTCCCTCTTCACAAAGAAAGCGCAAATAAGAATTGCCGTCATAGCCCGCCGGCACTTCAAAGTATGGCAGCTGAATATTTCCTAATTCAATTTCCACGTTGCACATCTCGGCGATCTTCAGAGTGTTTTCCAAAGCTTCCGGGACATGAGCAAAGGTCTCCTCCATTTCTTTGGCGAGGCGATAGGAATAATTGCCGCCCATCATACTCATACGGTCAGTGTCGGTTTTTTTCTTTTTTTGCTGAATGCAGAGCAGAATATCTTGTGCTTCGTCGTCGTCCTTTTTCAAATAATGAATATCGTTGGTGGCGACCAGCGGCACGCCGAGCTCTTTGGATAATTCGATCAGCTTATTGTTGACCATCGTCATACCCACTAGCTCGGGGTGATCCATGATTTCTAAATAATAGTTACCGACGCCAAATAATTCCTGGTATTCCAAAATCTTTTTCTTGGCCGCCTCAATTTTGTCGGCCAGAATTAACTGCGGGACTTCCCCGCCCAAGCAAGCCGAACAGGCGATGATCCCCTCATGGTGTTCTCTCAATAATTCCCAATCAATTCGGGGCTTATAATAAAAGCCTTCCAGGTGGGCACTGGAAGTGAGTTTGATTAAGTTGCGGTAGCCCTCGTTGTTTTTAGCTAATAAAAGCAGGTGATGGCTCCGGCCATCGGCGCGCGTATTCTTGTCGTGGCGCGAACCGGGCGCTAAATAAGCTTCCACACCGATAATTGGCTTGATACCTGCCTTTTTGCATTTCTGATAGAACTCCACGGCGCCATACATCACGCCGTGATCGGTAATGGCCACCGCCGGCGCTCCGTCTTGTTTGGCCAAATTAACAAGCTCGTCGATCTTGGTCAGACCGTCGAGCAAGGAATAGTGCGTGTGGTTGTGTAGATGGACAAAAGGCATAGGCGGGATTCAGTTTTTTAGGATTTAAGTTTAGCGGATAAATCTTTCAGTTCCTCATCGCTATAGAAATGAACGATGATTTGGCCGCCGCGGCCGTGCCGGCGAATTTCTACTTTGGTGCCCAAAGATTCGCGCAATTCGGTTTCTAGTTCCGGGTCGCTATTAACTTTGATTTTAGCCGCCTTGGTGCCGCCCAATTGCTTGATGGCGCGATCGGTTTCACTTACCGTCCAATTCTGGCGCAAGATTTTTTTGAATAAATTCAGCTGTTGGGCCTCATCTTCAATGCCCAAAAGATATTTGGCGTGGCCTTCTGAAATGCGTCCGTCAGCCAAGGCTCTTTGAATTTCTTCTGGCAGAGACAAAAAGCGCAAAGCGTTAGCCACACTGGAACGCGCCTTGCCAACCCTTTTGGAAAGCTCCTCCTGGGTCAAATTGAATTGATCAATCAAGGCGCGATAGGCCAAAGCTGTTTCCACTGAATTCAGATTCTCTCGCTGTAAATTTTCAATCAAGGCCCACTCTAATTTTTTCTGTTCATCGGCCTCGCGGACAATTGCCGGAATCTCTGACAAATTCAAGGCCTTGGCACTGCGCCAGCGGCGTTCACCGGCGATTAGTTCGTAGTGGTCGCCGTTTTTGGTGACGATGATCGGCTGCAAGATGCCGTGCTGGCGAATTGACTCCATCAAATCGCGCAAAGAATCTTCGGAAAAATAGCGGCGCGGCTGGTGAGGATTAACTGTGATGACGCTGGGGTCCAAGCGGCGGATGCGATCTTTATCGCTAATTACCGAAAGCGGCGCTTCCGTGAAAATTGAAGAAGCGCCTGAAGTGTCAGGATTGTCGTTAAAAGTTTTTTTGGGAATCAAGGATCCAAGTCCTCTTCCTAAGCCTTGTGGCATATTATTTTTGATTAGATAGTGATTATTTTCCTAAACTCAACAGTTCACGCGCCAAATTCTCATAAGCTTTACCGCCGCGCGACTTCGGATCGTATTGCAGAATGGTTCGGCCGTAGCTGGGCGCTTCCGCCAAGCGGACGGAACGCGGAATCACCGAACGGAAAATGCGGTTGGGAAAATATTTATAGAGATCCTCCATCACTGCCTCCGAAAGCTTATTACGTTTATCAAACATCGTGATGACTGCTCCCAAGATTTCCAACTCCGGTTTGAGGTTGTCTTTGACCAAGGCAATCGTTTCCAGGAGCTGGCCCAAACCTTCCAGGGCAAAGTACTCGCTCTGAATCGGGATCAAAATTTCGTCAGCGGCAACCAGCGTGTTCACGGTCATGAGCCCCAAAGAAGGCGGACCGTCGATGATGATGAAGTCGTAGTCATCTTTAACAAGCGCTAAAATATTAGCCAAGCGAAACTCCCGATCTTCCAAGGAAATCATCTCCACGCCCGCCCCGGCCAGAGAAAGGGTGGCCGGCGCGATAAAATAGCGCTCCTGCAGGGTGCGTTTGATTACTTTGTGAATCGGGTGGTAGCCCAAAAGGGCTTCGTAAATCCCGAATTCCAGTTTGCGATGCTCAATGCCCAGCCCGGAGGTGGCATTGGCCTGCGGGTCAGTGTCAATTAATAAAACATTTTTGCCAGAATTAGCTAAATATGCCCCTAAATTGACCGCCGTGGTGGTTTTTCCCACCCCGCCCTTCTGATTGACAACGGTAATGATTCTACCCATAATGATAAACTTTTTATGTGTATATTATAAACGATAAATCATGCTTTGACAATTTAATTTTTAGCCCTTATAATAAAAATGTTTTCCGTCGCGTAAACCCGGCTTGAGGCCGGGATGCGACCGATGAAAGACCACCTAAAGCGTAAAGGCGGATTCTCCGCCCACGCTTCAAGTTTGCCGCGGTGGCGGAATTGGTAGACGCGCACGACTCAAACTCGTGTGGGAGAAATCTCGTGAGGGTTCGATTCCCTCTCGCGGCACAAAACGGAAAAAGAAAACCTAAATGGTTTTCTTTTTTTGTTTTGCCACAAATTGCCAAGGAATCGAAAGCCGGAGGCGCGAAGCGCTGAGGCCGGGTCGGGGCGCTTAGTGAGCGCCGCTCGCGATTTTAGCGAGCAAGCGAGACTTAGCGACCGTGACCGATTCCCTTTTGGCAAAGTCGCGTGAGCGCGAAAGCGCTTTTACGCGACGGCACAATAACAAAAAGGAGACCGAACAGGTCTTCTTTTTTATTTAAAATTAGGACAAATTTACCATCTCGGCGAACTCTTTTTTTATAAAAAAAGAAGATCGTGATTTTGATCTTCTTGGCTAGTAGTGTTTTAAAACAAATAAGTTGGCGAAGGCGATGTACTTCTTGTTTCCGGAGGCAAGCAGACTTCTCAGGTCCTTCTCTTCGAGGTCCCTCTTTTTGAGCGCCATTAGGTTTCCTAGGGCTTCCAGGGAAACATCGCAATCCGGAGAATTTAAATCCCCCAAGAGATTGGTAATTTCCTGCTCTTTCTGGCGTATTTCTTCAGATTTCATGATATTTCTTTTTTAAATTGCTAATACCGACACTTTAAACCTAAATCCAAAAAAGCGCAACTAAAAAGAGGTTCCAAATTGAGCCTCTTTTTTCACAAAATATCCTTATTTTACCTTCTTAAACTTCACGGCGAATTGCGGTTCGTACTCCACCTGGTTATCGTCCACGATTTTTACTAATTCACCTTTCACCAATTGATTGATGGCCAAATCGCTCAAGAGCTGGGAATCGCCGGCGATGTGGAGCTTCAAACCTTCCAATTGATCAAATTCTTCTTTGAAGTCATCCTGGATGCCGATTTCTATTTTTTTCTTTTTGGCTTTCAAGACTTCCAGCTCGTCAATGGCCGACTGATATTCCCCATGCACGGACAGGGCGTCGCGGTAGCGGTTTTTTAATTCCTTGCGGCGGTGCTTATATTCTTCCAAGCGAACGAAGATGGTTTTGAGGTCTTGAGCCATAAAAATTAAATCACTAGTTTATAAATACTGGTTTAGTATAACAAAAACTAGGTGATAATTCCACCGCCCAAAACACGGGATTTTTGGTAGAAAACCAAGCTCTGCCCGGGGGTGATGGCCCGCTGGGCCTTGGCAAATCTGACGACCGCTTTTTCTCCGTCAATTTTCACTTGGCATTTCTCGGCCGGATGGCCGTAGCGGATCACCGCCTGGCAAGAAAAATTATTTTTTGGCGTCTCGCCGCACCAAATCAAATCGCGCACCAGGCATTCTTGTTGATACAAAAATTTGCCGTTCCATTCCTTGACCACAAACAGCGTGTTGCTGACATAGTCAATTTTTGCCGCATAAAAAGGGCCGGTGCCGCCAATTTCAATTCCTCGTCTCTGACCAATAGTGTACAACGGCAGACCTTGATGTTCGCCAATAGTTTCACCGGATTCTAATAATTTTATCGGCCCGATTTTTAAGGTCAAATAGCGGCGCAAAAAATCCTGGTGGGCGCCAGAAAGAAAACAAATATCCTGGCTCTCCTGCTTGCTGGCCGTCGGCAAGCCGAACCTAGCGGCAATTTTGCGCACTTTTGTTTTGCGTAAGTTTCCCAGAGGAAATAATAATTTTTTGAGCTGATCCTGACGGAAGGAATATAAGAAATAGGATTGGTCTTTGGTTTCGTCTTTGGCGCGATAAAGGCGCGATTCTTTGGCACCATGAATAATTTTGGCGTAGTGGCCGGTGGCCAAATAATCAAAACCCAGGCCCTGCATTTTTTCTAGGAGCAAGCCGAGCTTGATTTTCCGATTGCAGCGCACGCAAGGATTGGGCGTTTCGCCGGAAGCATAAGAATCCAAAAAATAATCCACCACTTCCCTTTTGAAGGGCTCGGAGAAATCGAAAGAATAGAGCGGAATACCAATTTTTCCGCACACTGCTTTGGCGTCCAAAAAAGACTGCAAAGAACAGCATTTATTTTCTTCACTTGGGTCGGCCTGCGGATCCTTCCAGAAACGCAAAAAGACGCCGGCCACCTGATGGCCATGGTTGACTAATAACTGTGCGGCCACGCTGGAATCCACGCCGCCGGACATCGCGACTAATATTTTGTTTTTCTTTTTCTTGAACATTTTATAAATCTAGAATGATTGTTGTTGGCCCATCGTTGACGAGCTCCACAGCCATCAAAGCGCCGAATTTTCCGTGAGCGACTTTTTTGACGCCCTTCTCTTCTAAAATTTTAATAAATTTTTGATAAAAGGGCTCCGCCTTTTCCGGCCGTGCCGAATCCAAGAAACTGGGGCGATTGCCCCGCTCGGTATTGCCATATAGGGTGAACTGCGAAACCACTAAGATTTCGCCGTCAACATCTTTCAGGGAGAGATTCATTTTACCAGCGGCATCCTCAAAAATGCGCAGATTCACCAACTTGTCCGCCATTTTAACAATTTTCTCTTCCTCATCAGCGACATGAATGGCCAATAAAACTAATAGCCCCTGATTAATAGCGCCGACTGTCTCGCCCTCTACTTGCACCTTAGCGGAGGCCACTCGTTGAATCACTGTTCTCATAATTTTTTGAATAGTCCCAAATATTCTTTAGCCGTTTTTTCCCAAGAAAATAAAGCTAAACGTTTTTTGCCCTCCGCCGCTAGTTTATTTCTCAAAGCGTCATCGCTCAAGACAATCTTCAAAGCGGCCGCGATTTCACTCACTGAAATTGGGTTAATTAGCAAAGCAGCCCCGCCCAAAACTTCCGGCAAAGAAGAATTATTGGAAGCGATAACCGGCAAGCCATAAGACATCGCCTCGAGCGGCGGAAAGCCGAAGCCTTCATAGAAAGACGGAAAAGCCAGCAAACCGGCGTGCCGATAAAGATGGATTTTTTCGCCTTCACTGACGTAACCGGTAAAAATAATATCTTGAGAGAACGGCGAGTTTTTGGCTAATTGATAAATATGAGCGTTGCGCCAGCCGGATGAACCCGCCAGAACCAACTGGACTTTCAGCGCGGGATTATCCTGGCGCAAAATATTGTAGGCCAAAATTAAGCCGTCCAGGTTTTTGCGCGGCTCAATCGTGCCGATGGCGAGAATAAAGCCGTTTTTTAGCCCGTATTTACTACTCAAATCCACTTCCGCGGCCGCCGGCAAATTCAAGCCGGAGTAGATGACCTGAACTTTATCCGCCGGTACTTTAAAAATATCTAGTAAATCGAATTTGGTGTTTTCGGAAATGGCGACAATCGCGTCGGCTCGAGCAATTAAACGCTTCAGGCCCAAAAGGCGATGCCAAAGATTCTTCCGCCCGGAAAAAAATTCTGGGGCGCGCAAGAAAGACAGGTCATGGACAGTCAAAACACTTTTTGTGGCTGAAGAAAAATTAGAAAAATTAAAATGCGGCGACCAGAACAAGTCCACCTCGCCCAGCTCTCTGTCCAAAAAAGGCCGGCGAAAAATCTTTTGCAGGAGATAATTATAGATTTTATTAGGATAATGGGTGCCGACGACTTTCACTCTTTCGCCCTCCCAGGCCGCAAAACGCTGGGAAAAATCGTGGAAAGAGTTATAAAAAAGATAATATTCGTTTTCTTGATCCTGGCGCAAAATTTCGCGCAAAAGCTGTTCGGTGTAGGCCGGAACGCCGCTGTAGCGCTCATCCATTAAAGCGCGGATGTCAACGCCGATTTTCATAAAGCTGATTTTTTCTCAGCAATAAATTTTTCAATCTGTTCCTGGAAATTGGCGACGGAAAAATTTTCCGCGTGCGCGCGAACCGCCTGGGGATTAAAATCTTCACTTTTGAAACGGCGCAAAACAGTCGCCAAAGAATCCGCCGTCTGTTCATCAAAGAATAGACCGGTTTTCCCTTCAATAACCGTTTCCTTGGCGCCGCCTTTGTTGTAGGCGATTACTGGCCGGCCGGCGGCCATGGATTCCACGGGCGTGATGCCGAAATCTTCCTCCTGAGGATTAATGAAAGCCAGCGCGTTCTGAAATAATTTCACTTTTTCTTCTTCGCTTACCCGGCCCAAAAACTCAATGCGCGGATTGCTCTGAGCCAGTTTTCTCAGGCGTTTTTCATCAATGCCGTCGCCAAAAATTTTGAGACGGTAAGCGTCTCCTAGTTTGTTAAAAGCCTCGATAATCAAATCAATTCTCTTGTAGGGCGCCAAACGGCAGCCCGCCAGAAAATAGGCCTCTTCCCCGCTCGGCAAGTGGTCAACAATAGAAAATTTGTCAGTTTCTACTGGCGGATAAATAACGACGCTGTCGCGGCGATAATATTTTTTGATACGTCCGGCGACCATTTGAGAATTGGCAATGAAGTGATCGACCCGCTGGGCGGCGTTAAAGTCCCAGAGACGCAAACGGCTTAAAATCAAGGAAATCGCTTTTTTGACCCATTTATTATACTTGAGTTCATTTAAGTATTGGTGGGCATCGCTCCAGAGATAGCGGGTTGGCGTGTGGCAGTAGCAGAGATGCAAGGTGTCGGGCAAAGTAATCACCCCCTTAGCGAAAGAGCTGGTGTCGGAAATTACCAAATCGTAGGCGCGCAAATCAAAAAATTCCACGGCCATCGGCATGAAGAAAAGATACCATTTGTAGTGCCTGACACCGCCGGGCAAGCGCTGAATGATGGAAGTGTCGATCTCATGGCCGCGCAAATGGCTGACGTTCCTTTTTTCGTAGAGCAAAGTATAGATCTTAGCGTCTGGAAACATGCGCGCAAAAACGGCTAGCACTTTTTCAGCGCCGCCGTCTTGAGCGAGATGGTCGTGGATGAGCGCGACTTTCATAAGAGATAATTTATTCGGTGGCGCGATGTTTGAGAACGGCCAGCGGAGTTTTGAATAAAATAGTAAAGTCCAAAAGAAGCGACCAATTTTCAATATAGAAAACATCCAGCTTCACTTCTTCTTCAAAAAGCAAATCGCTGCGGCCAGAAATCTGGGCCATGCCGGTAATGCCCGGCTTGATGGTTAAAGATTTGCGGTGGTGGTGCTCATATTTGGCAACCTCTTCTGGCAAATGCGGGCGCGGACCAACCAAGCTCATGCGGCCGATAAACACTAAAAACAGTTCTGGCAATTCATCCATGGACCAGCGGCGAATCACTCGCCCGACGCGCGTCACGCGCGGGTCGTCTTTGATTTTCACCATCGGGCCGTCGGAACGAAGATTACGATCAGCTAATTCACGGTAGCGCATGCTATCGCTATTGGGAACCATAGAGCGGAATTTGAAATAATTGAAAGGCCGGCCGCCTTCGCCCACCCGGGTGACGTTGGAACCGTCATCGCGGCGTGAAAAGAAAATCGGGCCGCGGCTGTCCAGCCGAATAGCGATAATAATTAATAATAGCAAAGGAGAAAAAATAATGATCAACAGGCCGGAAAACACAATATCCATAAGCCTTTTCACGATTCGACCCCAGCCCTCCAAGGTGGTGCGCTTCACTTCAATCACTGGCACGCCATCAATGTCCAACACTTCATTGCGCAAAACTTTAATTCCCAAAAGATCGGCCACGTATTTAAAAGTGATGTGATTCTCGTTGGCAAAATCATAGAGACGGACTAGCTCCGCCTTGCTGAGATTGGGATCGCACTGGATAATTTCCTCCAAGCGATTGCCGGCAATGAATTCAGTTAATTCTTGAGAAGTCTCCAGGGAAAAATCGCGCACGCGCTTTACTACCTCATAGCCGAAACGGCGATCGGCGGAAAAATCGTGGATAAAGTTGTCGGCAGTTTTGCCGTTACCGACAATCAGCACGCGCTTCACGCCCCAGCCGAACAAAAATGATTTTCTCTGCAAAAAACGGATTACAATATGGGCAAAACCAATATAAATAAAGGCTAAAACCCAGCCGACTAAAACGATGAAGCGGGAATCAAAAAGTTCGCGGCGGAAAAAAATCAAGATCGCCAAGAGAGCCAAGCTCGTGGAGCAAGCCAAAAATATTTTGGCAATTTCCTGGGCAGTTTTGCGGGCGGAAGTGATGCGATACAAACCAGAAAGAGCCAGCACCAAAAGCCAGAAAAGCGCGACCAAAAGCATCGGCTGTAAATAATGATTGAAGGTTAAATTAAAAATTACCGGCCGGATATTGCGGTAAAAGCTGGCAAAGCGCAGATAGTAAGCACTGATGCCGGCCAAAACGAGCATGAAATAGTCCACCGGTACCAGGAGGAAAGAAAAAAATAATTCTGGTTTTTTGATTTTCATAAATATTTAATAAAAAGTTAGAAGCGGGGCAAGCTGTAAGCCGGATTCTGTCAGCGAGGGCGAACCTCACTAGACGGCCATTTATCTTGCTTAGCCATTACTGGCCAAGTCCAGCGAGCTACTTTTTTCCCGTAAAACGGGATTTGCTCTTGCTTCAGGTAGGGTTTACCGCGCCTTGCCGTCACCGGCAAGCGAAGCCCGTAGTCATTTTATTGACACCGGGCAACTTTTCACCTTTCGCCGCGTAAAACGCGGTTAGTATTGTCTCTGTGGCACTTTCCCTGGGGTCTCCCCCGGTGGACGTTATCCACTACCCTTTTCTAGGAAGTCCGGACTTTCCTCACCAAGCCAAAAGCTTGGCGCGGCCGTCCGCCTGCCCTTCTAACGCCTTAATCATACAAGAAAAGTTAGAAAAAAGCAAATTTATCAACAAAAAACCCCGTAAAAACGGGGTTTTATGCGTTAGGAGCCGGAAAAGGGCCGGCCGGCCGCCCAGATTTGCGAAATTGCTTCCTGGGACAGAGCGCCCTCCCAAAGGCTAAAATCGCTTAGTTCAAAGGGATAGTTTTCGGCCTGAATCATGATCTTTTGTACGGGTCTTTTTAACCAAACTGCCAATTTGGAAAAAACCTCTTGGCCGTCAATGTACCAGCGGGCCATCATGTCTTGAGAACTATAAGTGAGGGTGAAAAGGTGCCAATTCGCGTCTTGGGGAATAAACGGGTCATTGCCGTAAAGCAAGCCGCCCTGCGTGCCAAAATTCCAACGCGAGTACCACAAAGAAATCACGCTCGCCACTAGCCAGCCATCGTCCCCGCTCAAGAGGGCCGCCACAATTCGCCCATCATTAGGATAAGAACTATTGCGCCACCAGAAATCGTAGGAAAAATCGCGCGGCATAAAGCCGGCCGGCAAAGATTGGTATTTCGGCGTGTTATAACTGAACTGCGAATCCGTCCCTCCTAGGTGCCAATAATAAACTTTTTGCGGAGCGGCCGAGTAATCATAGAGATCCGCCGTGTAAAAGGGCTGGCCTATTTGGAAAAAACTCGCTAGCTCGGCGCTTGATACTGTCCGCCGCCATAAAGCCAGCTCATCCAATAAAATATTGTTGCCAGCCAAGGAAAAATCGGCCAGCGACCAAGAAGCCAAATAAGTAAAGCGAGAAATCTCTTGGCCGTCTTGATACAAAATCACCGCCTGAGATTGGGAGTCGAAACTGATCGTCACTTGATGCCAAGCGTTATCGCTAATTATCGCCAAAGAACTGGTACCGAAAAAACCCGTGCCGGAATACTGCAGACCGCTTTCCCGCAAGTCTATTTGCCAGGCCTCCCCGCCGAAGTGATTAAGAAAAAGAGACAAACTAGCGCCTGGCTGAGCCAAATAATAGAAAGCAATACTAGCTTGGTCAAGCGGCGAAGAAGTAGCCAGGGTAACACTCGCCGGCGTGTTGCTATCGGTCAATTTCAAGGCACAGCCATTCTTGCCGAAATCAAAAAGATAATTACTTGGCAAAACCAGCGAGTTGCCGGCGTTAAGACTGTCCTGGGCCGAACTGCCATCACAATCATCAAAATGCCAAACATCAGTTAAACCAGGGGAATTAATGGCTATTGAACTACTAGCCGTGGAGGTGGCGGTACTAGAAGCAATAATTCCCGTGCTGGTGGCCAGCGAACTGCTAGCCGAAGTATCGCTCGTGGTTGCCGTGAGATTACTCAAGGGAAATAACTGAAAATCCAAGGCATTATTGCCAGTTGCCGAAAAACTGCCGTCGACTAACTTCTTTCTGCCCAAATAACTGCCATCAAGCAAAGCGGGTGCCGAAGTAGCGGAAAAATAGGTCGCATCCGGACCAAAACCGATTTTTTCCACAATATCCGAATCATCGGGAGAAGAAATGGCGTTGGTGCCGGAATAAAAGGTATAGCCGCTTTTTCCCCAAGTAAACCCGGAATTCAAGGCCAGGGCGTTGGCTTGCGTGCGCCACGATTCATCAGCTTTATTGCTGGCAATCAGAAAATTTCCCCGCGGTGAAATTAGACTTCCGGAATTATACTGAATATCGGCCACCTCCGAAAAGCGCAGCATGATGCTGGGGTCCAGGGCCGTTTTGGCTTTTTCCAAACGAAAGGTGGAACTAGCCAAATCAAAAGGTTGGTCATTGGGATTATAGAGTTCGAGCCAACGATTGTCGTCGCTGCCAAAAATTTTGGTAATTAGCGGCGGCAAGAGGATGACAGGCGACGAACTAGCGCTGGAAGTGGCCGTTGAATTATTGGCGTCAGAAATAGTTGACGTGCTCGAGCCTGCCGAGGGAGAACTAACCGATCCGGCGCTATTACTACTACCGCCGCCAGTCGCTCCGGATGATTTGGCGGTGCTGGTGGTTTTTTTGGCCGTCGTGGCCTTGGTTTTTACTATCTTACTGGTGGTCGTCGCCGTGTTTAGCTCTTTAACAATCGGGGTGCTGCTAGCTTTTTTCTCTTCTTTTGCCACCTCTTTGGCTGCGACTTTTGCCGCCGCGCAATCCGCCAGAAAACCAGCCCGCGCCGCCTGCGAACGTGTTCCCGCCTCTTCGATTATTTGC
>CAIMEI010000060.1 GCA_903839955.1 Candidatus Falkowiibacteriota bacterium
ATCCCAAAGAGTGGAACGGTTTCAAGGTGGTGCGCGAAAAATCTTTACCCGTTTCTATTGAAAACGGCTTGGAAGTTTTAAAAGAAATGATTACGGCTGATAAATTACCAGAGGCGGAGAAAGCGGGCGAGTTAACGAAGCGCGACGATTTTCTCGATTTGCAAATCGCCCACGACTTTTCTCTAGTAGATAAAGACTTAATCAAACCTTTCGCGATTGCTTTGGACCCCGCCAATGGCATGGGCGCGCAATACTTGCAGGCGCTTTTCTTGAAGCTGAACTGCCAAGTGAAAAAAATAAATTTTGATTTGGATGGCAGTTTTCCCAACCACGAAGCCGATCCTTTAAAGGCGGAAAACATGGAGCAGCTGCGCGAATTAGTTTTGGAGGACGGAGCCGATTTGGGAATCGCTACCGATGGCGACGGCGACCGCATCTTTTTTGTCGATAGCGAAGGGCAAGTGGTTATTCCGGCCATTGTGCGCGGCATTTTGGCGAAAATATTTTTAGCCGACCGTCCCGGATCCAAGATTGCCTACGATGTCCGCCCGGGCCGTATCACTCGCGACTTGATTGAAGAAAATGGCGGCATCCCGATTATCACCCGCGTCGGCCATTCACTCATCAAAGAACAAGCCATTAAAGAGGGCGCTTATTTTGCTGGTGAATCTTCCGGCCACTTTTTCTTGAACGATGATGTTGTCGGTTGTTTTGAAATGCCGGTGGTGATGATTTTAGAAATCCTGAAAGACCTGAGTTTAAGCGGTATGAACTCGGCAGAATATTTCGGCCGCTACAACAAATATTTTCAATCGGGTGAAATTAACTTAAAGGTAGAAGACAAAGATAAAGTATTGGAAAATATTAAAAGCAAATATGCCGATGGGAAAATCAGTTTGCTAGACGGCGTGAGCGTGGAATATCCAGAATTTTGGTTTAACGTTCGCTGTTCCAATACGGAAAATGTTGTGCGCCTTAATTTGGAGGCCCTAGATTTTGAAACCATGGAAAAGAAGAGAGATGAAGTGCTGGAAGTGATGAAAAGTTAATTAGTTTTATTCATATATGCAAGAGCTTTTAGAACAAAACAAAGAACAGAAAAAATCTCAGCAGGAAACCTTGCCGCGTATTTTGGACGAAAAGGACACTAGCCCATATGACCATGAGTACATCAAGATAATCAAGGAAAAGGGCGATAATTTGGATTGGGACGCCGAAGCGGATGCTCATCATCAGAATAATATGAAAAGTTCTGGGCGCGGATCGTATATTATTTCCGAGTGCAATGAAAAGCCCAAGTATTCTGAGGGCTATGGCGACTGTTTGGGCTTTGTGCTGGTCGGCAAGGATCATGAGGGAAATGAAATCAGCCTGATGAGCCACAAAAAACCAGAGAACGCTTTTGGTGAGAACAAGGAAAACTTTGAAAGAGATTTAGCCGAGAGAGTGGAGGAATTTTTGAAGATGGTGGATAAGGAAACAGTGGACGCGCGTATTTTTGGCGGCCGCCGCGGTGATAAAAAATACAAGGAGTCCATCAAAACCCTGGGAAGCATTTTGCAGGAAAAAATAGGATTTGAGCCGACAGTGATGACTGGACCAAATCTGGCGGCCAGTATGACCGATGTCTATTTTGATACGAAGAATCGCTGTTTATTACTATCGCGCGGTAAACAGGATAGCAGTAAGCTGGATGAGAGTTTCTTGCCAAGTGA
>CAIMEI010000061.1 GCA_903839955.1 Candidatus Falkowiibacteriota bacterium
AGTATTGCTTTTTTGTTTTGGGTTTGTTATAGTGAAAAAGTCAAAAAATATGGGCAATTAGCTCAGTTGGTTAGAGCGCAACACTGATAATGTTGAGGTCGGAGGTTCGAATCCTCCATTGCCCACCGAAAAACAAACGCGCCCATCATATATTATAGCGGGATAGAGCAGTTGGCAGCTCGTCAGGCCCATAACCTGAAGGTCGTCGGTTCGAGTCCGACTCCCGCAACAATTTCAGAAAAACTGGAAAAGAACTGAAATGCCGCCTCGGTAGCTCAGTGGTAGAGCAAAGGACTGATTTTCGGTCCATTCAGCGGAAACGCTGAATTGCAAATCGGGTGAATTCGGGGAAGCCTGTCGTCAAGTTGACCATGGTAATCCCGAGCCAAGTGCCAGCTAGGATTAAGGGCTGGTGAAGGTGTAGAGACTAGCGGGTGAGCCTAACAATAATCCCGCAAATAGCGCCCGACTCCTTCTTTTTCTTTTTAGAAAAATGGAGATGATATAGTCCAATCCTTAGGGAAACCTAAGTAGTAACAAGGAAAATCCTTGTGTCGTCAGTTCGATTCTGACCCGGGGCACAAATAGACAAAAAAATGAACGTGTGGTAAAATTTTCCTGTTACCATAGGTTCATTTTTTTATGCGCCAAGATAAAAATATTGCTATAAAATTAAGAAAACAGGGGAAAAGCTATAGCCAA
The DNA here is from genome assembly GCA_903839955.1 of Candidatus Falkowiibacteriota bacterium. Classification (GTDB taxonomy): domain Bacteria; phylum Patescibacteriota; class Patescibacteriia; order Patescibacteriales; family UBA12465; genus CAINDR01. The sequence goes on from CAIMEI010000061.1 coordinate 703, forward strand.
ATAAGTGGCGAACTTTTGGCACCGAAAAGCACTCTCAGCCTTTGGCTGAAAGACGTAACAATATCAAAAGAGGCAAAAGCAAAAATTCAGGCAAGGGTTAAGTCTACCAGCATAGAAAAATTAATCGCTAGAAATAAATTAAAACCTTTAATTTCGGCCGAAAACCACCAAAAAATACGAGAAGAAGGGAGGCTCGAAAGCAAAAAATATCTGAAAGATCCACTTTTTATTGCCGGCCTATCTCTTTATTGGGGCGAAGGCTATAAAAGGGGCGCCGAAGGAAGCCGCTGGAAAAGCATTGATTTTACCAACTCTGACCCGGAAATGATAAAAGTAATGGCTGATTTCTTTGTTAAATTTTTCAATGTCAGTCTAGATAAAATAAAGGTGCAAATAATGCTTCATGACGGCTCAAAATCCAAAGAAGCAATAGATTTTTGGAGCCAAATTACTGGCATTCCTAAAGAAAATTTTATCAAAACCTCCCAGTCGATAAGCAACGCCAGCAAGGCCAAGGTTGCAAAAAAATTAGATTTTGGTACAATCCATCTGAGGATAAACAACGTTAAATTATTTTTCCGCCTAATCGGGTGGATTGATGGATTTAAAGAATATCTCATACGGGGTGTCGTATACCGGTAGTACGCATGCTTTGGGAGCATGTTGACTGGGTTCAATTCCCAGCACCCCGACGAACAAAGTGAGGAGCGGTGAAGCAGGCCAACTGCTTGGCCTGCGGTGGGAATTGAAAGCCGGAGCGCTGTTCGCCATCAGGCGAACCGCGAGGCCGGGCTGGGGTGCTTGTTTTTCATCAAGTGAAACGCCGATGAAAAACTTAGCAACCGGAGCCAATTCCCAGCACCCCGACAAAAGAAACCCGTTTCGGGTTTTATTTTGAAAAGAGCCTTAAAAATAAAGTGCTCCGACAAAATCCTCAAAAATGAATCAAGCGCATTTTGTTAAATTAATCGCTGCCCACGAGAAGCCGGCCCGCCAAGCGGTCAGCACTCATCTCCCGGTCTTGAAAAAACCGATTATTTTAACGCGCCGCCTCGCCCAAAAAGCCCAGAATATCGCCAACCTCAAAATCGCCCGCAAGAAGAGCGCCGTCTTTTTTGAATCCGTTGTCGCCCGCCACCAAAGTGTTTTACTGCGTAAACTCGGCGACAGCGAAGAACGCTTGCAAAAAAATAAAATCACCAACCTAAAGCGCGCCTGCGAAGATTTGAATGGCTTGATTATCAAACCGAAGGAAATTTTTTCTCTCTGGGAAACTATCGGCCAACCGACGCGCCGCCGCGGCTACGTGGACGGAATGCTACTCGCTAACGGCCAGGTAGTGGAAGGGATGGGCGGCGGCTTATGCCAATTATCCAACCTGCTTTGTTGGCTGCTCCTCCACGCCGACACAGAAGTTGTTGAGCGCTATCACCATTCTTTGGACGTTTTTCCGGACTCCGGCCGCGTCTTGCCTTTCGGGAGCGGCGCAACTTGCTTATATAATTTTGTCGATCTAAAAATAAAAAACAGCGGGAAAGAGCCGC
>CAIMEI010000062.1 GCA_903839955.1 Candidatus Falkowiibacteriota bacterium
CGAAATGGAAAAAACCTATAATCCGCAAACCTGCGAAGATCAAATTTATCAAAAATGGGAAAAATCCGGTTATTTTAACCCGGATAATTTGAATTTGCCCGTCGATGCTCCGAATTACACCATTATTTTGCCGCCCCCGAATATCACTGCCAAATTGCACATCGGCCACAGCGCCATGCTGGCCCTGGAAGATCTCATGATTCGCTATCGCCGCATGACTGGCTATCGCGCTCTTTGGTTGCCCGGAACCGATCACGCCGCCATCGCCACGCAAAACGTGGTAGAGAAAAATATTTTCAAAAGCAGCGGCCAAACTAGGCACGATCTGGGCAAGGAAAAATTTTTGGGAGAAGTTTGGGATTTCGTTAATCGTACCCAAGCCACCATTCTCAACCAGACCAAGAAAATGGGTTCTTCCCTTGATTGGTCGCGCCTCACCTTCACTCTCGATGATGAGCGCAAAAAAGCAGTGCGCCAGATGTTTGTGGAGATGCACCAGGAGGGTGTGATTTATCGCGGTGAAAGAATTGTGAATTGGTGCCCGCGCTGCCATTCCACTCTTTCTGATGATGAAGTGGAGTATCACGAGCAAGAAGCTAAGCTTTACACTTTTAAATATTCAAAAGAATTCCCCTTAGCCATTTCCACCACTCGCCCGGAAACAAAATTGGGCGACACAGCCGTGGCGGTTAATCCTAAAGACGAGCGTTATCAAAAATATATTGGCCAAGAACTAGCGGTTAATTTTTGCGGCCAGGATTTGAAAATAAAAATTATTGCCGATCGCAAAGTGGAAATGGATTTCGGCACCGGCGCCCTGGGCGTAACACCGGCTCATTCCATGGTGGATTGGCAAATGGCGCAAACAGAGGGCTTGCCGATGGTGAAGGTGATTGACGAGGACGGCAAAATAACTAGCGGCTTCGGTGAATATTCCGGCTTGAGCGCTTTGGAGGCGCGCGCTAAAATCGTGGACCGGTTGAAGGCGGAAGGCTTGATGATTGAAGAAAAAGATTTTGCCAATAATTTATCAACTTGCTACCGCTGCGATTCTTCGATTGAACCCTTGCTTTCCAAGCAGTGGTTTGTCGGAGTGGATCGCCCGGTTAAGCGCTTAGGCGGGAAAAGTCTCAAAGAAAAAGCGCTGGAGGCCTATACTTCCGGGCAGATTGAATTCTTGCCCGATCGTTTTGGTAAAAGTTTTGAAAACTGGATGAACAATTTGCGCGACTGGTGTATTTCTCGGCAGATTTGGTTCGGTCATGAGATTCCGGTCTGGTATAAGGGAGAACCCGCTTCGCCTCAGCGAGGCGAGGAAACTTTTGTTGGTTCTGAAAAACCGGCCGGTGAAGGCTGGGTGCAAGACGAAGATACTTTGGATACCTGGTTTTCTTCGGGAATGTGGTCATTTTCTACTCTCGGCTGGCCAGATAATTTTATTGACGGCCAGAAATCCGGTGATTTAGCCAAATTTCATCCGACGCAAGTTTTGGAAACCGGCTATGAGATCCTGACTCTCTGGGTGTCGCGCATGATTATGATGTCGCTTTTTGCCATCGGTGAAATTCCTTTTGAAAAGGTTTATTTGCACGGCACGATTTTAGATGCCAAAGGCAAAAAGATGTCCAAGTCCAAAGGAAACGGCGTTGATCCGCTGGACGTCATCAGTCTTTACGGGGCCGACGCTTTGCGGCTCTCTCTGCTAACCGGCAGCACGCCCGGCAACGATTCGCGCTACAGCGAAGAGAAAGTGGCGGCGAAGCGCAACTTTATCAATAAGCTCTGGAACATTTCCCGTTTCATTTTGAGTGATTTATCGGAAGAAGCGCTGGCGCTGGACCCGCAAAAAATGCCGGCCGCCAAAACCTTAGCCGATCGTTGGATTATGGCGGAGTTAAATGTGGTCGCGGTTTCGGTTAGGCAGAGACTGGATGATTTTAATTTTTCTCTCGCCGCCGAAGAACTAACCGAATTCACTTGGAATAAGCTGGCGGATTGGTATTTGGAAATCGCTAAAGTGGAAAAAGGAAAAGATGAAATTTTAGCTTATATTCTCAAAAATATCCTCATTCTCTGGCACCCCTTCATCCCTTACGTGACCGAAGAAATCTGGTCGCAATTCAATGATGATTTATTGCTGGTGAAACAGTGGCCGGAAAGTTTCGGGGCGGCTGACGAAGAAGCAATTAAAAATTGCTTGCTGATTCAAGACGTCGTCACTGCTATCCGCAATGCCCGCAGTGAAAATAAAGTGGAGCCAGCGAGAAAAATAAAAGCCTTAATTATTTCCTCAGAAGCCGCCGATTTATTAATCCCGCAAATAGAAGTAATCAAAAATCTCCGCACGGGCTTGGAAGAACTAAGCGTGGTCAAAGAAGGGGAAAAACCTCAAGACGCAATCGCGATCACTTTCGGAAAAATCGAAATTTATCTCCTGGGAGCAGTGGATAAAGAAAAAGAAGCCCAGCGCCTAAACAAGGAAAAAGAAAATTTAGAGAAAATGATCGGCGCGCTCGCCGGCCGCTTGGAAAATGAAGAATTCACCGCCAAAGCACCGGCGGCTCTGGTTGAAAAGGAACGGGCGCGGCTAAGCGAAATGAAAATAGAGTTAGAAAAAATAATTAATTCACAACAAGCCTTATGACTCTCAAAAATTATTTAATTTTTATGGCGGTGGTGACTGGAATCTGCTGGGGAGCCTGGGCTTTTGTGGCCGGTATTGTCGACCCGACGAAGACGAATTGGCTGGGCTTTGTTCTTTTTTACGTATCTTTATTTCTAGCGCTCGCCGGCACTTTTTCCTTAGTCGGCTTTGTCTTCCGGTTTGTTATTTTCAAGGGAGAAGTTGCTTTTCGAGCCGTCAAATTGGCCTTTCGCCAGTCCTTCGTTTTTTCTTTCTTCGTTATTATTCTCCTCCTTTTGGCCGCTAAAAGTTTGCTGACTTGGATGAACTTCGGTATTTTGGCCGTCCTTTTCGTGGCGCTGGAATTTTTTGTCGCCAGCCGCAG
>CAIMEI010000063.1 GCA_903839955.1 Candidatus Falkowiibacteriota bacterium
CCGCCAACTTTTGCCGCCGCCAAAAAAACATATTCCACTTTATTTTCACGAAAAAAGCTGTCTACCTCTATTTGATTAGTCAAATCTAATTCAGAGCGACTGACCGTCAAGATATTTTTGTAATTTTTTTCTCGTAAAAATCTACAAATAGCTGAGCCTACCATACCATTATGGCCTGCGACAAAAATGATGGAATTCTTTTTAATCACCGATTTATTTTGTGGTTTCATACTTTTTTAAATCGTATTCAATCATAATACTAATCATGTCCCTAAAACTAATCCTCGGTTTCCAGCCTAATTTTTCCCTAGCTTTCGATGAATCTCCCAATAAAATATCAATTTCCGTTGGCCTATAATAAACGGGATCTATCTCGATAATAACCTGGCCCGTTTCTTTGTTAATGCCGACCTCCTTTAAACCGTTACCCTCCCAGGTAAAATTTATACCTAAAATATTAGCCGCTTCTTCAACGAACTCGCGAACACTATGAGCTTCTCCAGTTGCTAAAACATAATCATCGGGCTTTTCTTGCTGCATCATTAAGTACATTCCCTCAACGAAGTCTGGAGCATAACCCCAATCACGTTTTGCGTCAAGGTTGCCTAAATAAATCTTTTCCAATTTACCAAGTTTAATTTTTACTAAGCCATGACAAATTTTTTTAGTTACAAAAGTTTCCCCGCGACGAGGCGACTCATGATTGAATAATATGCCATTTACCGCAAATATATTATATGCTTCTCTGTAATTTATTGTTGTATAATAAGCAAAAATTTTGGCAGATCCATAAGGACTGCGTGGGCAAAAAACTGTATTTTCATTTTGTGGTGGATTTGCCGAACCGAACATTTCACTAGAGCTAGCCTGATAAAACTTAACTGACTTATTCGTTGTTTTTTGAAAATCCTTTACCCCCTCTAATATCCTCAAGGCTCCTAGGCCAGTAATTTCACCCGTAAATTCCGGCATATCAAAAGAGACCCTGACGTGCGATTGCGCTCCAAGATTATAAATCTCATCAGGTTCAATTTCAAAAATTAATTTTCTTATGTTCCCAGCGTCAGAAAGATCCCCATAATGCAAAAACAGACTTTTAACAGGATTATGTGGATCCTGAAATAAATGATCAATTCTTTCAGTATTAAAAGTACTTGATCTTCTTATTAGTCCATGAACTTCGTAACCTTTTTCTAGAAGAAATTCAGCCAAATAAGAGCCATCTTGCCCAGTGATACCGGTTATAAAAGCCTTCTTTTTGTTTGTAATACTCATACTTTTTATTATTTTAGTTTAACGCCAAATTGCTAAAAGTAAAAACTATTCAATCACAATTCTCGCGTCCAGAACCTTAACGCCATGCTCCATCGCCAAGAGTGGATTGATATCTAGCTCTTTGATTTCCGGAAAATCTTCCAACAGCTTGGCCAAACGCAAAACCGCTTCCACAATCGCCGCCTTGTCAGCTGGCTGGGCGCCGCGCGCACCGCTCAAAACTTTTTTAGCTTTCAAGGAATCCAGCATCACCAAAACATCTTCACTGGTCAGAGGGTTAATGCCAAAAACCACATCTTTCAAAATTTCCACGTAAATTCCGCCCAGGCCGACCATAATCGTGGTGCCC
>CAIMEI010000064.1 GCA_903839955.1 Candidatus Falkowiibacteriota bacterium
CAAGCGCTATTTGGATATTTTGATGAATCCGGAAACGCGCGAAATGTTCAAACAGAAAGCCGCTTTTTGGGATGTTGCCCGCGACTTCATGAAACGCCACGGCTTTTTTGAGGTGGAAACCCCGACGATTGAAACCACCACCGGCGGCGCGGAAGCCAATCCTTTCAAAACGCATCACGATGATTTTGATCTGGATGTTTTTTTCCGCATTTCGGTTGGCGAACTTTGGCAGAAGAGATTGATGGCCGCCGGCTTTGAAAAAACTTTTGAAATCGGCCGGGTCTATCGCAATGAAGGCTCCAGCCCGGATCACTTGCAAGAATTCACCAATCTGGAATTCTATTGGGCTTATGCCAACTACAATGACGGCATGAAATTGGCGCAGGAAATGTATCAAGAAATTGCCCAGCGCGTTTTCGGCACCACCAAATTCACCACTCGCGGCTTTGAATATGATTTGGCCGGTGAATGGCCGAAAATTGACTACCGGGCCACTGTTTTGGAAAAGACCGGGATTGACATCCTGGAAGCGACAGAAGCGGAAATGGCCGCCAAATTGGCTGAATTGAACGTGAAGTATGAGGGCAATAACCGCGAACGCTTGATGGACACGCTCTGGAAATATTGCCGCAAGAGCGTCGCTGGTCCGGTTTTCCTCATTAATCATCCCAAATTAGTTTCGCCCCTTTCCAAGGCCAAGGAGGATAATCCCGAGCTGACCGAAAGATTCCAAATCATCATTGCCGGTTCGGAAGTTGGCAATGGTTTTTCTGAACTCAATGATCCGGTGGACCAGAGGGCGCGCTTTGAATTGCAACAGAAGTTGATTGACCGCGGCGATAAAGAGGCGATGATGGCGGACTGGGAGTTCGTGGAAATGCTAGAGCACGGAATGCCGCCGACCTGCGGTTTTGGTTTCGGTGAAAGATTGTTCGCTTTCTTGGTGGATAAGCCAGTGCGTGAGACCACTTTATTCCCCCTGATGAAACCAATCGCGTAAAGCCCGCCGCGCGCGGGCACGCGATTTAATGCCGGAGGGGAGGGGAATCGTCGAAAATTTAGCATAAATAACAGATAATTTGACGAGCAATCGATTTTGCGATAATGTTTATTAATGACGCCGTGGAATAAAGGTTTAACAAAACTTACTAATCCATCTTTATTAAAAACATCAATTACTCTAAGCACCAAGAAAAGGAGTAATTTTTGGCAGTGGCAGCAAGAAAATAAGGTAAAATATAGTAAATTGAAACATTCGGCGGCACTTGCTGAGTTTTACGGGACGATGTTGGGGGACGGTTGTATGGAAAAATTTCCCAGAACTGACAAAATAACCATCAGTTTTAATCGCAAAGAGCAGGACCATTTAGAACACGTCTTCAAAATAATATCCCAGTTATTCGGTAAAAAGCCAAAAATCAGGACAAGAAAGAATAGCCAATGCGATGATTTGTATTTTTATCAAAAGAATCTTTCCGGGCGCCTTAAATTCCCATACGGCAATAAGTTGAATAATGATTTGGTTATCCCGAAATGGATTAAGAATAAAAATTTGTATTTGAAGCATTGCTTGAAAGGGTTATTTGAAACAGATGGAGACTGGTTTATTGATAAAAAATACAACACAAACGTCATTAAGTTCACCAATCACTCGACTACCTTGCTGGAGGATTTGTATAGCGCGCTAATTGATCTCGGTTATCACCCGCAGCTGAGGAAATATGACACTAGATTGGCGAGAAGGGCGGAAGTCCGCAAGTTTGCAGAGTGGATACGATTTAGGAAATATTCGGGGATCGTCTAACGGTAGGACTCAGGCCTCTGAAGCCTGTTATCTAGGTTCGAATCCTGGTCCCCGAGCAAGTAAACAAAAACGCACCCGAAGGGTGTGTTTTTGTTTACTACACCTCGAAGAGGTGAGGATTCGAAGTTTATGCCCCGGAGGGGTAAATCCTGGTCCCCGAGCCAACAACCTTTTGGTGTTTTAGACCGACTAATATCATCTAAAACTAGCCAAAAAACAAGAAAACATGATTTAGGTCATGTTTTTTGTGTGGCAATAATCTTTGGTTAGATATTAAAACTTATTGAATCTTGAGCTAAAAATGTGTTTTTAAAAATTAATTTTGTTTCTTCTAATCTTATTTCTCCTGAGGACGATGGGTAGATGTGAGTAATTATTAATTTTTTGGCATTAGCTATTGTAGCTATTTCTCCGCACTCCCTGGGAGTCAAATGTCCCTTTTCCTTATCTTTGTTGGCAAATGAACATTCTAGCATTAAAACATCGGAATTTTTGGAAAATCCTCCCAGACCCCGGTCAAAATCTGTGTCACCCGAAATAACCAGCGATTTATCACTCTCAACAAATTTATAGGCGATGCTTTCCTCGCTATGTTTTGTCTTATAACTGTATATAACAAAATCTTCAAAATTCAACTCACCCCTGATTTCTTTAATGATTATTTTATAAGTGTTAGGACGAGGATTCCCGGAAATCGGTTTAAGACAAGTGTTAAAAAATTTTTTAAAACCCTCGGGCCCAACGAGGATTAAATCTTCTTTTCTGTCGAATTTTGGTGTCCAACTCAATGCCTGTATTAAAGGGTTCAAATCAGAAACGTGATCAGTATGGTAATGGGTAATGCAGACAATATCAATTTCCCTATAATCCAATTTATTTTTTTCTAATTGAATCATGGTACCCGGTCCACAATCCACTAGAATTCGCTTCATTTTAGTCTGGATGTAATTAGACGGGGAGCTTCGTTTTAGTGATGGAACGCATGTGCCGCTACCTAAGATGATTAATTGCATATTTATCA
>CAIMEI010000065.1 GCA_903839955.1 Candidatus Falkowiibacteriota bacterium
AATTAGCGTTTAAAAATGTCTCCTTTTACTATTCGGAAAATTCCACGCCGGCGGTGAAAAATCTGAGTTTCAAAATTATTCCCGGCAGTATCACCGCGCTCGTTGGTCCCTCGGGCGGCGGCAAGACGACGATTGCTCGTTTGCTTTACCGCCACTATGACCCGCAGGAGGGCGAAGTCCTCTTGGACGATAAAAATCTCAAAGACTATGATCTTTTTGCTTTCCGCAAATTTTTTGCCATTGTACCGCAGGAGGTGGAGATTTTTGATTTGTCTATTAAAGAAAATATTGCCTATGCCAAACCGGGCGCCTCTTTCCAAGAAATCAGAGCGGCCGCGCGCATTGCCAACGCCGCCGAGTTTATTGAAAAGTTTGATCGCAAATACGATACGATGGTTGGCGAGCGGGGCATCAAGCTCTCCGGCGGCCAACGCCAGCGCGTCGGCATCGCTCGCGCCATTTTGGCCAACCCGCGCGTGTTGATTTTCGACGAGGCCACTTCCAATTTGGATAGCCAAAGCGAGCGCCTGATTCAGGACGCGATGGACAAAATCAGCAAGGGCCGCACCATGATCATCATTGCTCACCGCTTGAGCACCATCAAAAAAGCTGACAAGATTCTGGTGTTGGAGGGCGGCAAATTAGTGGAAAGCGGCAGTCATCAGGAACTGGCCAGAATTAACGGCGGTCTATATTCCAAGCTGATCAAATTGCAGGAATTGGGAGAAGTGCGCTAGGGGCTGGAATTTTTCTGAAAATACCCGTAAAATAAACTCATGTTAGCAATAGAGCACAATGTTGACCTCCAAAGATATAATACCTTCAAGATGGCTTCCAAGGCTGAGTTTTTTGCTGTAGTTAGAGAAAAAGAAGATGTTTTGGCGGCCATTAAATGGGCCAAAGAGCACGCTCAGCCAATTTTTGTGCTCGGCGGCGGCGCCAATGTTCTTTTGGGCAAGAAAATAAAAGGCTTGGTTTTGAAAAATGAAATCAAGGGTACCGGCGTTTTGGCGGAGGACAAAGATTCCGTTCTTTTCTCCGGCTTGTCTGGTGAGAGCTGGATTCGTTTTGTGCATCTCGCCGTGGAAGCGGGTTGGTATGGCATTGAAAATCTTTTTCTCATTCCTGGCACCGTCGGTGCTTCGCCAGTCCAGAACATCGGCGCTTACGGTGTGGAACTGAAAGACTGTTTTGACCACTTGGTGGCCATAAATTTAGAGACTGGTAAGGAGAAAACTTTCTCCGCCAAAGATTGCCGCTTCGCCTACCGTGATAGCATTTTCAAAAACAAGTTGCGAGGAAAATATTTCATCTATTCCGTCGCCCTGCGCCTAAAGAAGAAAGCCGAATTGAAATTAGGCTACGGTGATATCGGTAAATGCTTGCTGGAGAAGGGGATTAAAAAGCCGAATTTGAAACAGGTAATTGCCATCATCCAGGAAATCCGCAATAGCAAATTGCCGATTCCGGCGGTTTTGCCCAATGTCGGTTCTTTCTATAAGAACCCGGAGATTGGTAAAAAAGAATTTGCGCGCCTCTTGAAAGAATTTCCCGACATCCGCAGTTTTCCAGCGGGGAAGAAAATAAAAATCCCGGCCGCCTGGCTAATTGATCAAGCTGGTTTCAAGGGAAAAAGATTCGGCGACGCTGGCGTTTATGAAAAGCAGGCTTTGATTCTCGTTAATCATGGCCAGGCCACCGCACGCGATATTTTGGCGCTGGACGCCAAAATAAAAAAAGCCGTTCTGAAGAAATTCGGCATCAAGCTGGAGGAGGAAGTAAATATAATTTTATGAGTAGAAAAATAGTAAAAAAAGTTTTGCCCGGATATTTCCAAGATATTTTGGACGGCAAGAAAAAATATGAGATGCGCCTCAATGATTTTGAAGTTGAAGTTGGCGACGTTTTTGTTCTGGAGGAGTGGACTTCTACCGATCGTGCCACGCGCCAGCCAACCGGCCGGGTAATTGAAAAAGAAGCGACCTATCTCTTTAAATTCAAATTGGAAGACCTGTGGTTTACTGACGAAGAAATAAAAGAAAAGGGTTTTCAAATAATTTCTTTTGATTAATTTTATAAACATATGACCGCCCAAGAACTGCGCCAAAAATATTTAGACTTTTTCCGCTCCAAGAATCACACTGTGACAGCGAGCGCTTCTTTGATTCCGGAAAATGACGCCACCGTTTTATTCACCACTGCTGGCATGCATCCGCTGGTGCCTTATCTTTTGGGCGAAAAACATCCCGGCGGCGCGCGTTTGGCGAGTGCCCAAAAATGCATCCGCACCGATGACATTGATGAAGTGGGCGACGACACTCATCACACTTTCTTTGAGATGATGGGTAATTGGTCCCTGGGAGACTATTTCAAGAGCGAGGCGATTGCTTGGAGTTTTGAATTTTTGACTTCGCCAGCTTGGTTGAATTTGGACCCGAAACGCTTAGCGGTCTCCGTCTTCGCTGGCGATGCCGATGCGCCTTTTGACGAAGAGTCCTTCAGGTTTTGGTCGGATCTGGATTTTCCGGCGGAAAAAATTGCCAAATTGCCGAAGAAAAATAATTGGTGGGGTCCAGCTGGCCTGACCGGCCCTTGCGGTCCGGACACGGAAATTTTCTATTGGGCCGGTGACGTGGAAAAAGTCCCCAGCTCTTTTAATGATGATAATGATCTCTGGGTGGAAATTTGGAATAATGTTTTCATGCAGTACAGCAAAAATGCCGACGGCTCTTTTTCGGTTTTGCCGCAGAAAAATGTTGACACCGGTTTGGGTCTGGAGCGCGTTTTGGCAGTTCTAAATAATTGCGATAATTATCAAACCGATTTATTCCGAAATATTATTGCCAAAGTGGAAGAACTGTCCGGCCGAAAATATAATGACAACCCGGAAACCAAAAAAGCGATGCGCGTCATCGCTGACCACCTCAAAGCGGCGACGATGATTATCGGCGACGAGAAGGGTGTGGCCCCGAGCAACACCGATCAGGGCTACATTGTCCGCCGACTCTTGCGTCGAGCAATGCGTTTTGCCCGCCAATTGGAAATCACTAAAATCGGCTGGCTTAAAGAACTCGCCGCCGAGGTTATCGGCATCTATGAAAATGTTTATCCGGAAGTGAAGAAGAATGAAGAATTTATTTATGCTGAATTAGATAAAGAAGAAGAAAAGTTTAGCCGGACCTTAGAAAAGGGTTTGTTGGAATTTAATAAACTTTCCGGCACCTCAATTGATGGTGTGAGCGCCTTTAATCTCTATCAGAGCTACGGTTTTCCCCTAGAAATTACTGAAGAATTAGCCAAAGAGAAGGGAATGAGTGTGGACAAAGCCGGTTTTGAGGCAGAATTAGCCAAACACCAGGAGTTATCGCGCACGGCCGCGGCCGGCAAATTTAAGGGCGGTTTGGCTGATAATAGCGAAGAAACCACCAAATTGCACACCGCCGCCCACCTGCTTTTGGCCGCTTTGCGCCAAGTTTTGGGCGAGCACGTCACCCAAAAGGGCAGTAACATCACCCCGGAACGCCTGCGTTTCGATTTTTCCCATAGTGAAAAAATGACTCCCGAGCAGATTGGCGAAGTGGAAAGACTGGTTAATTCGGCGATTGCTGACAAATTGGCGGTTGGCTGCGAGGAATTATCTCTGGAGGAGGCCAAAAATACGGGCGCGATGGGCGTTTTTGACTCCAAATATGGGGAGAAGGTGAAAGTTTATACAGTGAAAGAATATTTTGATAATTTCAAAATAGATAATTTTTCGACCGAGGGTGAAATTACTAGTTTAAGATTAAAATTTATCGGAATAACTACCGATAAAATCGAAGAAATTCACGTGTATTATGATATGCGGGAAATGGACTCAGAATTTGAAATAATTTCAGATAATCGAATATTAATTAAATTTACTGATAACTCAAGAGAAATATCCGACGGTGCTTTGTTCCTAGAAATAAAAAATAGTACAAAAGGTGTCGATTATAGTATCTCAGTTGATAACGCGACTGATATTGTTGCAAAAAAGATGTCTAAAGGTGGATTTCCTTTTATGACAAAAGCTTTTTCCCGCGAAATCTGCGGCGGCCCGCATGTCAAAAATACGGGTGAATTAGGTCATTTTCGGATTCAGAAAGAGGAATCTTCCAGTTCGGGAGTGAGGAGAATTAAGGCGGTTTTGGAGTAAATAGCTGGTTATAAGTAAATATTATTGAAAAAATAGCCAAAATTTTGACTATTTTTTAAATATTGGTACTTTTTGCCAAATCATTGACATGTGTTTCAGTTTATGTTATAGTTATTTATGTGTTTTTTAAAATCAAATAGCTTTTAAATCCACACAACAATTATTTTGTTTGTAGTGGAATTCAATGGCTATTTAAATATTTTTTAGTATTAATCTTTAAAATTTGGTAATAATGAGAATTTTAGTAGTTGAAGATGGCAAGCGGCATATTAATGCCGCTACTCAACAGCTGATTGGCCATGAAGTGGTTGTTTGTGAAAACTGGAAGGACTTCATGGAATATCACTGGGTTCCCGATGCTTATAAAAGTGATTTGGTTTATAACCGAGAAAAACATTTAGAAATTCTTAGGCGCTACGACGTGGTGTTAACGGATATTAATATTCCGGGCATGCTGGATTTAGATGGCACAGAGCCAGAATCTCCGTTGGGACTAGTAATAGTTTTACGTGCCCTTGAAGCCGGAGTTAAATATATCGGAGCGTTAAGCGATGGAAGTCATCACAAGGATGCTTTTATAAAAAGCTTAGATATGTGGGGCGGTTCAGCGAATGTATTTCAGATTGGGGAGTCTAGAGTTTTGATAAAAGGTGATTGTTCTGACTTCATGATTTTTGAATACGAAGGTTGCAACACGGAGGAAAATTTCGGTAAAGGTCTTAAAAATTGGGAAAAGATGCTTGACTGGCTAACTTCCAATACTATTGATTAATAAGCTTGCACTCTAGCGTGATAATCCCGACCCTAAAAAGTCGGGATTTTGTTTAATGTTAGGAACTTTTGCACATAAACATTGACAAATATAAAATAGTATGATATTATTTCTAATAACGAGTTCATTCACAAATATGGTTTTATTAAGTTAATTATCAAATCCATCTAAATTTAGACTGGTTTGTAGTTAACTTAATTTTCTAACCTTTAAATTTGTGTATTATGCCAAAAAGTGGTATTTATAAGGAATTTATTCCTAAATATGAGAGAAAAGATTATAAACGAAGGACAAGTATTGTCTTACTTTCACTATTAATCGTTATAATATACGTGATGGTGCAGGCTGATAATCTAAAAAAAGAAACAATTCGAAGCGAAAACGAAGCGTTAACCTTCAAAAAAGAGTATTGCAAGGAAAACAGTTTACTTCAAAAAGAAATTTCTTTGCTCGGTGTTAGACCTTCTAGCTACAAACGAATAAAAAATAAATATTAACAAAATACTTGTAAATAATGAAAAAAATTGTAGTAATTCTCAGCATTTTAGCTATTTGTTTCTTCGCTTGTTCAAAGCGTGAGGAAAATAAAGGCAGTCAAGTTACTTTCATTGAAAAGTACCAGTCCATTCCATTAAATGTTAACTACCTCCAATTATCCAAAATCACTGAGCTTAGTAACTGGTTTAAGAGCAATAGCTTTATTTCTGACAAGAATTTCCCTCTTCCGAAGGGAAAAAGTACCTGGGAAAAAGCCACCGCCCGCCTGTTCTACTCCGGAAAATCAATGACCGTTGCTGAAGCCATAAGTATAATGGATTCGACCGGTTATCGCCCGGCCAACATTTTTGAACTGTTGGCATTTGGACAAGGATATTCGGACGATCTTAAAAGGGTGACAGTTATTGCCCCTGAAGGATCTATCCCAATCGGTGGTCGCGTTATGATTCCATACATCACCATCCTTAGTGTCGGGGTTGTATCGTTAGACTATCAGGATACAAACTGGCAAGAAGCATATTTCTTGGGCATAAAAAAATAAGCGCCAAAGAAATAAAATATTAATCCTAGCCCTCAAAAAGCTGGGATTTTTTAAATATTGGCATTATTTCCCATATAATGAGCTTGTTGAAAAGCATTCCAAGGTATTTCGCGCTAAGCTCTTGACATCACCAGGCGTTTCCCATATAATGTACCTATATTAAATTTAAACAAGCTAACTTGTTTTATATTTTAAAAATTTTGATAAAACCAGAGGGTTTTTATCAAATTTTTTTGTGTTAATGTCAAAAGCAAAACGAAAGACTAAGGAAAAAGTGGAAACCGGTGATACTTTAAACGCCAAGGATTTCATTGAAATGCAGGGCGAGGTTTTGGAGTTAATGCCGGCGGCCACCTTCCGCGTCGCCATCGCTGGCGGCCACGAGATTTTGGCGCACCTTTCCGGTCGCATGCGGATGAACAAGATTCGCTTGCTTCCCGGCGACAAAGTCAAATTGCAGATCAGTCCCTACGATCTCACCAAGGGCCGTATCACCTACCGCCTCTAAACGCGGTCCGAAATTATCAAGATATTAATTTAGATTTTATATGAAAGTAAGAGCGAGTGCCAAGAAAATTTGTAAAGACTGCAAAGTGGTCCGCCGCAAAGGCCGTGTCCATGTGATTTGTGCCAATCCGAAGCACAAGCAGAGACAAGGGTAATTTTATTATTTTGTAATTATTTTGTATGGCTATTAGAATCGCAGGAGTAAATCTTCCTATCGAAAAACGCGCTCATGTCGCCTTGACCTATATTTATGGCATCGGCATCACCCGCGCGCACAAAATTTTAGAAAAAGCACAGGTCAATCCGGAAACCAAGATGAAAGACTTTTCCGAAACGGAAGTGAACTTGATCCGCGAAATTATTGAAAAACAACACACCGTGGAAGGCGATTTGCGCCGCGAGGTGGCTAGCAACATCAAACGCTTGCGCGACATCAACTGCTACCGCGGTTTGCGCCATGCCAAGAACTTGCCGGTACGCGGGCAGAGAACCAAGACCAATAGCCGAACGGTCAGGGGCAACAAACGTGTGACTATGGGCAGCGGCAAGGTTAAAGCGGGGTTAAAGACCTAACCAGAGTGCGACTTCCGTTTTTGACGAACTTCTTCGTCGGCGCTTAAGTCGCGTGCGCTCACCGTATGTCACATACGACTCGCTTCGCTCCTTATCGCCTCCTTGAATTTCGTTCAAAAACAAAAGTCCTCACCTTTTTTGAGAGCATTTCATCTCAAAATGAAATCCCATCCATAATAATATATTCATCACCATAAGATTCAAAAAATATAATATAATTTATGTCTGAAGAGAATAAGAAAACTGAAGAAGAAATCTTGACTCCCGCCACTCCTGCGGAAGCGGTTGCCGCTCCTGTCGAAGATGATGACGATGAAGATTTGAAATTTTCCACCCTGTCCGCCGCCGACGAAGAGTTGCCGGAGGAAATCAAGCAGAAACTGGAAAAGAACAAACAGGCTCGCGCCAAAAAGAAATTGGTGAAGAAGAAAAAGAAAAAAGCCGGCGCCAAAGTTGTCAAAGTGGGCCGCGCTTACATTAACGCGACCTACAACAACACCATGATTTCTCTGACTGACAATAACGGCGACGTTATTTCCTGGGCCAGCGCTGGTATGGCTGGTTTCAAGGGCGCCAAGAAGGCGACTCCTTATGCCGCCCAAATCATCACCAAGATTGCTTCCCAGAAAGCGCGCGAAGAATACGGTTTGGAAGAAGTGAGCGTTTTTGTGGCCGGTGTCGGCACGGGACGTGAAGCGGCTATCCGCGCTTTGAACGCCAACGGCTTAAACGTCACTGCCATCAAAGATGTTACTCCAGTGCCGCACAACGGCTGCCGTCCGAAAAAGCCAAGACGCGTGTAATTAATTAGAAATTTTTCAAAATATTGATATGGGTAGAAATTTAGAACCAAAATGCAAACAGTGCCGCCGTCTCGGTGAAAAGCTGTTTTTGAAGGGAGAACGTTGCAGTACCGCCAAATGCGGAATGATTAAGCGCAACTATGCTCCTGGATTCCACGGCCCGAAAGGCCGCAAGCGCTTGAGCGACTACGGTTTGCAATTAGCGGAAAAACAGAAAGCCAAGAAATTCTATAATTTAATGGAAAAGCAATTCCGCGCCACCTTCGTGAACGCGCAGAAAAAGACTGGTGATGCTGGTAAGAATTTTTTCCGCCTCCTGGAAATGCGCCTGGACAATGTCGTCTACCGCTTAGGTTTCGCTTCTTCCCGCACTCAGGCCAGACAACTCGTTAACCATGGCCACTTCACAATCAACGGCCGCAAAGCCAGCACTCCTTCGATCACGGTCAAAGTCGGCGATGTCGTCGCCATCAAAAAATCCAGCGAAAAGAGCCGCCACTTCCGCGATGGCGAGCAGAGCAAAAAATCCGAACTGCCCAGCTGGCTCAATAAGGAAAAAGACAATAGCGCCAAAGTTCTCCACGAACCGAACGATAACGATTTGCCCCAGAATTTCAATGTCCAAATGATCATTGAACATTACTCAAAATAATTAAAGCGTCCCGTCTTGGTCATTTTAGCCAAACGCCACGCGCCTTATTATGCAAAACATCGCTTTAGCCAAAAAAATTGAATTTAAGCCTGGGAAAGACGAGAACGAAGGGTCAATCATCGTTGAGCCTTTGTATCCTGGTTATGGTATGACCCTGGGTAATTCATTGCGCCGCGTATTATTATCCTCTCTTCCGGGTGCTGCTGTTATCGGTGTTAAGATCAAGGGTATTAGCCATGAATTCATGGCCATGCCGGGGGTCAAAGAAGACGTCTTGGAAATCATTTTAAACTTAAAACAATTGCGCTTGAAGGTCCACACTGAAGAAGAAGTTGTCTTGGAACTGCACGTCAAAGGCGCCAAAAAAATCACCGCCGCTGATATCACCAAAAACGCCGACGTGGAAATCGCTAACCCCGATTTATTCCTAGCCGAAACCACCGCCGCCACTTCCAATTTGGATTTGGAAATCTATGTCCGCGAAGGCCGCGGCTACCGCATGGTGGAAGGCAACAAGAAAGACGGCCGTGACATTGGCTACATCGAAATCGATTCCATTTTTTCTCCAGTTTTGATTGTAAGCATTAACGTGGAAAATACCCGCGTCGGTAAAATGACCAACTGGGACAAATTAGTTTTGAACCTCAAAACTGACGGCACAATCACCCCAATGGAAGCCTTTGAGCAATCCGTAAAAATCTTAGTTGACCAATTCAGCATCTTACTCCCGGGCGCGATGGAAATCGCCAAGGAAGCGGAAGTGGAAGAGGTCGTTGAGGAAGAAACGCCGGTTGTGGAGGAAGAAGTTGTGGAAGAAGAAAAACCCGCCAAAAAAACCAAAAAGACCAAATAATTTTTTAAATAACGAAATTTTTGCCCTGATCATATGAGACACCGAAATGCCAATAAAACTTTAGACCGCAAAAAAGCCCCGCGCGAACTGATGTTACGCAATATGGCTTCCAGCATCTTGATTTACGAAAAAGTGAAGACCACCGAAGCGAAAGCCAAGGTTGTCCGCTCTTTAGTTGATCAAATGATTACCGTTGCCAAGGCCGGAACTCTCGCCGCGCGCCGCGAATTGATCGCCACTCTGCCGCAAGACAATGCAGTCAAGAAGGCAATCGAAGTTTTAGCGGCTCGCTACAAAGACCGCCAGGGTGGTTACACTCGGATCATCAAGCTCGGCACCCGCCAGGGTGACGGCGCCGAAATGGTGCAGATTGAACTGGTATAAATTCTGATAACCTAATTATATGACCAAAGTGGAAAGAAAATTACACAAAATTGACGCCACCGACAAAACCGTCGGCCGCCTCGCCACCAATATCGCCACGATTTTGCGCGGCAAAAACAAACCGGAATACCAGCCGCACCTGGACCTGGGCGACATTGTCGAGGTTTATAATATCGGCGCTCTGAAATTCACCGGCAAAAAGGCCGATCAGAAAAAATATTTCAGCTACTCCGGATATCTTGGCGGTTTAAAAACCAAAAAAATCTCCGAAATTTTGGCCGATAACCCGGGCGACGTTTTGCGCCGGGCCGTTCGCGAAATGCTGCCAGATACCAGACTGCGCGTCGGCATGCTGAAACGATTAATCATCAAATAATTTAGAGTATTATGCCAGAAAAGAAAACAAGCAAAGAAAAAGAGCCGAAGAAAGTTCTTGAAGCCGCTGAAGAGCCGGTTTTGGAGAACGAGGAAGCAGTGTTTGAAAAAACTCCAGAAACTGCTGATTTTTCCGGTGAATACTTAAAGACTGTCGGCCGCCGCAAGACCTCCGTCGCCCAAGTCCGCCTGTTCAGAGGTGGTAAGGGGGTGATCATGGTCAACGGCAAAAAGGCTTCCCAATATTTCCCGGGTGAAATGATCAACATTTTGACCCAGCCCTTGAAAGCTTCCGGTCACGTCCGTGATTTGAATTTTTCCATCATCGTCCGCGGTGGTGGTGTGAGCGGCCAAGTGGAAGCAGTGCGTCACGGCATTGCCCGCGCTTTGTTTGCCTTCGACGAAGCCCTGAAAGAACAACTCAAAGCCAACGGCTGGCTCACTCGCGATCGCCGCGCCAAAGAAAGAAAGAAACCAGGCTTGAAAGGCGCCAGAAAGAGACCGCAGTGGAGCAAGCGCTAAAACTTATATATACTTTTCAAAAGTCCCCGCAAGGGGATTTTTGGTTATTTTAGCCAATATTAGCTATTATAGTTATAGACAGTGAAGTTGGGGTTGCTTATTGCCTTATTACATTATGTATGCTATTATTAGAATAAGCGTGTTTCTTATTCTAATCATTAGAACGAGAGCTTGCTTTATTCTAAAGTAAAATATATGAGTAAAAAACCATTTATCCCCCAGGTGCTTCCGATAGAAATAAACTATGAAGATCTAATTGAATATATTACCAAGGCGCATCGAGCGATTACCAGTCTTGATACCAGGCTGACGCATGTGCCAAATTCAGAATATCTGGGGCGCACCATGCAAACAAAGGAGGCCGTTTTGAGTTCTAAAATTGAGGGTACCCAGGCCACCCTGGACGAAGTGTTTGAATTTGAGGCGCAAATGGCTAGCAAGGACGAGGAAAAGAAGAAGGA
>CAIMEI010000066.1 GCA_903839955.1 Candidatus Falkowiibacteriota bacterium
AATTAGCCGGGCGGCCCTGGGAAAGATCACGCTTTACACCACCGGTATGGAGTTCGCCTCGGAGATGATTATTAAGGCGGCCAAGGCGGACTTGAAAATCGCGGAAGTGCCAATCACTTATCATCCGCGCATCGGCGAATCAAAATTAAAATCCTTTCCCGACGGCTGGCGGCACCTGCGCTTCATGCTTTTGTATTCGCCGAATTTTTTGTTTTTAATTCCCGGCACGGTCTTGTTCTCGCTCGGCGCCGTGCTCATGGCTTTTTTTTATTTTTTTAGTCCGAAATTCATCGGTGTCCAGCTCTATGTCCACCCAATGTTTTTGTTTGCCGTCTTGATTATGGTCGGCTACCAAATAATGTTTTTTGCTTTTTTCTCGCGCATCTATGCGGTGACGCATTTGGGCGACAAAGATCGGAGCATCGAATATTT
This sequence comes from Candidatus Falkowiibacteriota bacterium, assembly GCA_903839955.1. Classification (GTDB taxonomy): domain Bacteria; phylum Patescibacteriota; class Patescibacteriia; order Patescibacteriales; family UBA12465; genus CAINDR01. The sequence goes on from CAIMEI010000066.1 coordinate 433, forward strand.
TTTTCAAAAAATCACCTTGGAAAAGGCAGGTATTTTCGGCCTGCTGCTATTTCTTGGCGGTGCGGCGCTTTATCTCTACATTTTTTCCAAGTGGCTGCACTCCGGCTTTGGCTCGCTGGATGAAATCAAAAACTCCATTGTCGCGCTCACGCTAGTCGTCTTGGGAATTCAAACTTTTTTTTCCGCTTTCATGTTTAGCGTTTTGGGAATTAAAGAGAGATAAAGATATGGCCGCCAAGAAATCCATTCTAATTATCACTAATGAACTGCCGCTCGCCAATTCTGGCGGGGCGAAGATGCGTAATTTTCATTTAGCCAAAGAGCTGGCCAAATATTATCAAGTTACCCTGCTAACCTGCGTTGCCCGGCGCGAACGTCGAAAATCCCCTGGAGATTTGCGGGAATTTTGCGAAGTCGTGCGGGCTAATTATCGGCCGGAAGAAGTTTTTCGCCGTGATTTTTGGGGCTGGCCGCTTTATTTTTATCAAGGCCTTCAGGCTTTATCGGCCAAATTAGTGCGGTCAGCTCAGTCGTCCCGGGAATATTCCTACCAGATTTTTGCTTTGCGCCGAAGCTTGCGGCGGCTAATAAAAAACCGGCACTTCGATTTTATCCAGGTGGAACACTCGGAATTCGGCGCCGTGCTGGAGGGCGTTTCCACTAGCGCCATCCGGATTTTGGATTTTCACAACGTTAATAGTTCTGCTCTAGCCGGTACGGCTGATGAATCATATTTTATAGACCTGGAAAAAAAACTAGCCGAGCATTACGACGTTGCTCTCTGCTGTTCAGCCCCAGAAAAAGAAAGGTTGGCGGCCTTGGGCTACCAAAAAATATTAATCGTACCCAACGGCGTTGATTTAGCCTATTTTAAAGGGGAAAAATTTTCAGCCGCCCAAAGAAACTTGTTATTTTTGGGGAGTTTGCGTTATCAGCCGAATATCGAAGGTTTGAAATATTTTATTGAGCAGATTTTTCCTTTGCTGGACGGAGATTGGAAGTTAGAGGTTGTTGGCGCCTACGACCAGGCGGATTTTCAGCAAGAAAAAAAACAAGCGGGCATTACTTTTCATGGCTACGTGGAGGACATTCGTTCCTTTTTGCAGTCCGCAATTCTGGTTTGTCCGCTTTTGCAGGGCGGAGGGACGCGGCTAAAAATACTAACCGCTTTGGCGGCGGGCACACCGGTTATTTCCACCACCAAGGGGGCGGAAGGATTGAGCCTGCAAGACAATCAAAATATTTTATTGGCAGATAGCCCCGGTGAGTTTCGTGATAAGATTTTTCAATTATTGGAAGACTCGGTGCTGGCGCAAAAAATTTCAGTTCAGGGGCGCGAACTGGCGGAAAAATTTTATGGCTGGGAGCAAATTGGCCGAGAATATGCCGAAAAATTGCAGGCTTCTAAGCGCCCGCGCTTA
>CAIMEI010000067.1 GCA_903839955.1 Candidatus Falkowiibacteriota bacterium
CCAGAGAGGCTAAAGAATTGTTTGATAAATTGGGATCTCAGGTGTTAATACCGGTAAAACCACAAGTGACTGACGAAATTGTCTTTCTGGATGCTTTTGAGGAAGAAAAATACGTTACCGCTACGGCAACCACGCCATTTGATGTGGACGGTTATTTTTTGGTTGACAAATGTGAACTTTTGGCTTACAATCTTTTCAGACCTTGTACATACATATATGAAGGAGGCCGCGAATGGCACAGGTGAAAAGATATCCCTATAGATTTAAGAAAGTACTTCCAGGAGAAACGGACCCACGTACTGGCGTAGTCGAGATTGCTGAGGAAGGCCACCTTGTATCTTATCTCCAAACGGAGATTTTGGATTCCAATGGGCTGTCTACCGAAATTGAAGAACGACCTGGTTATAGCTGGGAACTGCAACTTAGTCTGCAAGGCACGATACTTACTTCGAGTACTACACTTAATTCGTTGAAACTGGCCGACAACGATTATATCTTGGCAGAAATCGTTTATTTTAAAAATTATCCCTATAGGCTCAAGGAGCTACTTCCCGGGGAAACGAAAGTACATAGCGGTGTAATCGGGATTGCCGAGGCTGGCTACCTTACATTTTATCTTCAAAGCGAGATTTTAGGGGCCGATGGACTGCGCTCGAAGATTGAAGTACGACCTGGCTATAGCTGGGAACTGCAACTTAGTCTACGAGGCGTTATTCTTTCTAAGAGTGCTAGTCTTGACCCTCTAGTACTGGCCGAAGATTATATCTTGGTAGAAATCATTTATACCAAAGATGAAGAGAAGCAAAAACCCAAGCGGCCGTGGTGGCAGTTTTGGGGGAAATAAAATCAAACTGTTTTTTCTATGTTTTTCGGTAGAGCTTCTACCGATTTTTTTAAAGATAAAAATCATCGGCTGGCCAGATATAGAGCGAACATTTAATGAATGCATTACTATCGTTCGCTCTAGAAGATTCACATTCTAAATTTAAGCGCGTTCTTAGAATGTGATATCTATAGAAACCAGTAAATTACAATATTTCGGTTGATTGATTTTTGTCCTCAAAAGTGATATAATATACTCAATGGGGGTTTGGCGGTTCTGCCGCTTGGCCCCCAGTCAATTTTGTGTTTTAAGGAAGGGCAAAATGGCTAAAAGACATTATAAACGCCGAGGGGAAAAAGTTTCCATCTGGCAATCGCTGGATTGGAAAATTAACCCCGATACGACTCGGGAAACGACCGGCGTCATTTTAATTATTTTGGGTTTATTAATATTTTTAGGTATGTTTGGATTGGCCGGTGCTTTCGGTCATTTTTTTATTAACACAGCGCGCGATCTCTGGGGTATTATCGGTTATGTTATGCCGTTTATTTTTATATTTTACGGTTTGGCTTTTCTGCTCCCTGACAAAATTAAATTATCGCCTTTTTCCGTCATTGGTATGATTTTAGTTCTTATCTTTTTTCCGGCACTTATTACTCCTGCTGGCGGATTTTTAGGATCTTTTATTCACGATCTTTTTGTAAAGATGGTGGGTATTTATGGCGCAATTTTACTGCTTTTCGGTTTAACTGTCGTCTCGATTTTAGTCATGCTTAACTTATCGCTGAAAAATTTGTGGGAGAAATTTCAATTTCAGGGTGGCGTTAATGATTCCCCTGTTAGGGTTAATGAGC
>CAIMEI010000068.1 GCA_903839955.1 Candidatus Falkowiibacteriota bacterium
GACGTTAATTTACTTAAATTTTTGGGAAATCTATCTCGTCTTTCGTCTAGCGACTTAGATGGTAGCAGGCTAGCCCCAAAAATAAAAGACTATTTTATCCGGTGGATAAATAAGAGCGACCTTACTGCTATCGGCATGACTAGCAGGATATTTATTGAGAACAACATTTCCGAAAAAGAACTGGCGCTTTATGTTAGCGAAAGGTTTCAGGAAGCACTGGAAGGCGTTGAGCATAAAGAATTGTTGAAGAAGCTGGTTTTAGGAATTGCCCACGGAGCGACAAGAAAATTACATGGCCATGAAGCTGACTATCTGAAGAACGGCCAGGCCATGATCTTGGATTTGATGACGGATGGTAAGTCCGATACCCAGTTGGCTTATGTGGAGGGGGAAGTTTCCAGAAGTTTCCAGGGGATACTAAGTGACATATCGCTTTCTGACGATCAAAAAAAGATTATTGAGTCCGAAATGCTAAAAATCTTTCGCGACTATTTCCCTAAAAAATCATAATTATTTTCGACACAAATTTGCAAAGGCGACCCTAACCCGGCCGCCTTTTTCATATTAAAAAAACTATCCAGGTGGATAGTTTTTGTTTTTTAAATCCCCGGCAAAGGGTTTAGGAATTATTTCCTTCGGTCTTGGGCTTTTTGATTAGTAATTTTATCAAGATAGTTAACCCTAATACGCCGCCGGCAAATATTATGTATTGCCAGGAAAGGGTTTTGATGAAAGGACTTCGTGGACCGAGAAGTATACTGAGACACCCCGCGATTGCAGAAACAATTAATAAGGTTGATCCTCCGAAAATGTTTTTTTGAGCCGACAGGAAGGAAAGACCAATCAGAAGGCTAACAAGTAAAAGGATAAAGGCGAGCACTGCGCCTAATTCTGGCAAGCCAAAAAGTAAGGAAATAAAGGGAAAGTCAATCATCAGAAAGAAGAGTGTCCCCAGGTACCCCGAACTAATCTTGGCTCTTAAGCCAACGAATATCAGTAGTCCCAAAAAAACAAGCAAAATTAAAGTGGTGATAAGATCGAGGCTATCTTTGATCTTGGGCGTTTTTTGGATTCCGGCCTTTGCCAGTTTATGACCTTTAATTTTTAGGTAGAAGGTGTCTTGGGTTTGCCTCTTGATAGGCAAGGGAAGCAAGCTGATTAGATTGGTTTCGTCTGAATTCTTCAAAATGCTATCCCCACTTAATAATCTGTCAACTTCCCAGTCGCTAAAATTTTGATCATGGAATTCTCCGGGAATTGAAAAAAGTGTCTGAATTTTTATTACTGCGCCCGACCATTTTTCGTAGCTCGGGGAATAATCCGAGGTGTCGCGCTGTTTATTTAGAATTTCTAGCGCTGATTTATTCGGTCCGCCAGCGACGGCCCAAACTGGACTACCAAAAAACAAAAGGGCAGTCAGAAAAATTACTAATAATACTATCCTTTTCATTACTATGTTAATTTGTTAAAGATTATGTTTATTGACTGAATGGCTTAATATTACAACTTTGCCTTGTTTTGTCAATAGCAACAAAAAACTATCCAGGGAGGATAGTTTTTTTAAGAATGAAGATGTTTTATTTACTGTTACTGCAACCTTTGTCCGAGCATTTATTGCCGTCCTTGGTTTCAATAATCAGCGAACCGCAGACCTGGCAAACTTCACCGGTCGGTCGGCCCCAATAGGCATTTTTGCAATCCGGGTAGGCAGAGCAGGCGTAGAAAACGCCTTTGCGGCTGAACTTTTTGACGATTTTTCCTTTGTTGCAGGCCGGGCAGGTGACCGCGCTATCGTCCACGATGCTCTTGATGTTCTTGCATTTTGGATAGCCGGAGCAGGCGAGGAAAGGGCCGAACTTGCCGTTTTTCACAACCATGTCGGAACCGCATTTTTCGCATTTTTCGCCGGCAAACTTTTTCTCTAAAGCTTCCAGGTTGGCGTCCGGTTTTTTTTCTTCGCCGGCGCCGCCAGCGGATTTGCCAGCACCGAGCGATTTGATGTTTTTACATTCCGGAAAATTGGAACAGGCGAGGAATTTTCCGTAGCGGCCGGTTTTGATGATCATCGGCGAGCCGCATTTGTCGCAGATTTCTTGACTAGTTTCTTCGGGCATAAGGTCTTTTTTGTTAATTTCTTGATATTTTTCTTGGAGATTCTGGTGGAATTCTCCGTAGAAATCGCCGATTACCGGCTGCCATTCTTTTTTGCCTTCGGCGATGGCGTCCAAATCATCTTCCATTTTGGCGGTGAATTTGTAGTCCACGACTTTGGGGAAGTGGGCGACGAGCAGGTCATTCACGACGAGGGCAATGTCGGTGGGGAATAGTTTTTTGTGTTCGTCGCGGTTCACGTAATTTCTGACAATAATCGTGTTGATGGTTGGCGCGTAAGTTGATGGGCGGCCGATACCATATTTTTCTAGCTCTTTAACCAGACCGGCGTCGGAGTAGCGTCCAGGTCCTTTGGTAAAGTGCTGAACTTTGAGCGTTTCCAGGAGATCCAAGGCTTGGCCTTCGCTGACGGTCGGCAATTCTTGTTCTTCAGTTTTTTCGGGATAGATTTTCAGGTAGCCATCAAAGGAAATGATTTGGCCGGTGCTGCGGAAAGTGTAGTCCTTAGCTTCTTTGTCTTCACTTTTTAAATCAATAGCAGTGGCGGCGATTTGGGCGTCAGTGGCCTGGCAAGCCAGGGCGCGTTGCCAAATCAGGCGGTAAAGCTTGAATTGCTGAGGGTCAAATTTGTCGCGCAGGCTTTCCGGATCCTTGGAAACTTCCGTCGGGCGGACGGCTTCGTGAGCTTCTTGGGCATTCTTGCTTTTGTTTTTGTATTTTCTAACTTCTTTGGGCAAATATTTTTCGCCGTATTCTTTGAGCAAGTATTCACGGGCTTCGGTGAGAAATTTTTCCGACAAGTTCAGGGAGTCGGTTCTCATGTAGGTGATGTGGCCTTGTTCGTAGAGCTTTTGGGCGACGCTCATCGTCTGCTTGGCGCTGAAGCCGAGGTGGCGGTTGGCGCTTTGCTGCAGGGTGGCGGTGGTGAAAGGAGCAGCCGGCGATTTCTTGGTGCCTTTCTTTTCGATGCCGGCCACAAACCAAGCGGCGTCTTTTACTTTGGCTTCAATGGCGTCGGCGGCCGAAGAGTCGATGCTCAATTTGTCAAAAGTTTTGTTGTTAATTTTGAAAAGGTTGGCTTCAAATTCATTTTTTTGTTTTTCGGGACGGACCTTTAAAGCGATGCTCCAATATTCTTCAGAGACAAATTTCTGGATTTCCCGTTCGCGCTCCACAATCAAACGAATAGCAACGCTTTGCACACGGCCAGCCGAAAGACCCTTGGCCACTTTTTTCCAAAGGAAAGGAGATAGTTCGTAGCCGACCAAGCGATCCAAAACGCGGCGCGCCTGTTGGGCGTCCACCATTTTCAGATCCAATTCGCGCGGGTGCGCCAAAGCTTCCAGGATGGCTGGCTTGGTGATTTCGTGAAAAGCGATGCGCACTGCCTGATCTTTCTTGAGTTTTAAGGCCTCTTGCAAGTGCCAGGCAATGGCTTCTCCTTCGCGGTCTTCGTCGCTGGCCAGAATAATGCCATCGCTTTTGGCGGCAAGGGCTTTGAGACCGGTGACGATTTTACGCGATTTCATCGGTACGACGTATTTGGGCGCGAAGCCGTTTTCAATATCAATTCCCATCTCCTTTTGCGGAAGATCGCGGATGTGGCCAAAAGAGGATTCCACACGATAATCTTTACCGAGGAATTTGGCAATGGTTTTGGCTTTGGTTGGAGACTCAACGATGATTAATTTCATAAGTCATTTGAGAGAGAATTGGCCGCGGCTATTTCTAACCACGATTCCGGCCAGTTCCAATATTGTTAGTGTACTATGTACGCAAGGGGTGTCAAGCTGACTAAGTTCGGAAATTTCGTCAACTGTGGCCAGCTCTCCTGATTTTAAGAGATATTTAGCGATTATTAGCCCATTTTCCCCGGATTGTTGCTGCGCTTTGGCTAGAATTTCGGCTTTTTTAGCTCCTGAATTTTTGCGGCCGGCCGGCCTTTTGAGGCCTAGAAAATAGTAGATATCGGCGGCTTCAGTGACGGCATCAGCGTGGTTTTTGAGAAGATTATTGGTGCCGAGGCTTAAGGGGCTATAAATCGACCCGGGAACGGCCATCACTGCCCGATTGGCGTCAATGGCATAGGACGCGGTTTTGCTGGCGCCGGATTTTTCACCGGCTTCAATCACTAATGTCCCCGGGCAAAGGCCGGCAATGATGCGGTTGCGGCGCGGATAATTGCTTTTGCCAATCGGAGTGCCAAGTGGAAATTCGCTGAGCAGACAGCCGCCGTTTTGCAAAATCTCTTGGGCTAGACCGTAGTTGTCGCTGGGGCAAGAAAAAGTTTCTTGATCCAAGGGACCGCCCAGAACAGCACAGGTCTTGAGGCCCAGGCGCAGGGCGCCGCGGTGGGCGTTGGCGTCAGTACCGAGGGCTAAGCCGCTGACGATCAAAAATCTTTCATCCAAACCGGAGATTAGTTCGTCCAGTGCTTTTTCGCCGTAGGCGCTGGTTTGCCGCGAACCGACAATCGCGAGGCAAAAATCTTTTTGTTTTTCCAAGATACTGATGTCGCCCCGGTAGAAAATTATTGGCGGCGGGCTGGAAATATTTTTGAGATTATTCGGATATTCGGAGTCCAGGAATAACAAGTAGCGCAAATCTTCAAGCGCTAATAATTTCTCCGTCGCTTGCCAGGAAAAATCTTTTTGGAAGTTGGAAAATTTAACACATAATTTTTCACTAAAGCCTATTTTTGCCAAGGCTTCTGCCGGCTTTTGCCAGGCGCGCGCCCAAGAACCGAAGAAGACGCGGATCTTTTCCAGATTTTTGACGCCGAATAAGTCGCAATAGGCAAAGGCGAAATAGAAATCGCGCTCGGCGGATAGGTCATTTTTTGTGCTTGACATAGAAAAAATAAAGGTTTAGGATATTTTGAAAACGGTTTGGTTGCCTAGAAACTTCGTCTGGCAAGAAACTGTCGACATCCCTCCTTGAAGGCCGTTTCCGTGAGACGAAGTTTCTGGTAATCAAAAAAC
>CAIMEI010000069.1 GCA_903839955.1 Candidatus Falkowiibacteriota bacterium
CCAATTCCCCTTCCAGGCCAAAATCCTGAACCGACAAAATTTTTACCGGCACGAAGTTGCCAATCAAATCATTATTTTCAATGTCTTCCGGCGCCGTAAACAAAACGGTTTTGTAGCTTGCTGTCTTGCCGTAGAATTTACCGCGGCGATTAATACCGTCCACCAAAACAATTACTTCCCGGCCGAGATATTCGCGGTTTTTTTGCGCGCCGCTTTCTTGAAGGATTTCGGTTAAAACTTTTTCACGGCGATGTTTTTCTTCACGGCTGACGTCATCAACCATTTTAGCCGACACTGTCCCGGGACGCGGACTGTATTGGGCGGTGTAGGCTAAATCAAAAGCTAATTCGCGAAAAAGCTTGGCGGTGTTTTCAAATTGTGCCTCGCTCTCACCCGGAAAACCGACAATCACGTCGGTGGTCACGGCCAAATCCGGACGCACGGCGCGCGCCTTGGCAATTAAAGAGCGGAAGTGGAAGGCCGTGTATTTGCGGTTCATTTTTTCTAGAATTTCATCATCACCACTCTGCACGGCCAAGTGCAAATGCGGGCAAACTTTCGGTTCGGCCAAGAGAGCGATGAGTTCATCGCTTAAATCTTTGGGATGGCTAGAAGAAAAACGCACCCAAAATTCACCCGGCAAATCAATCACTTTCTTCAACAAATCTGGAAATTTCTGCACCCCATCGTGATAGCTATTTACGTTCTGGGCAATCAAAACAATTTCTTTATAGCCTTTGGTCACCAGTTCTCCCACTTCATTCACAATTTCCAAAAGCGGCCGATACACTTCCCGACCCCTCGCATAAGGCACGACGCAGTAAGAGCAGAAATTATCACAGCCGTTGCCAATCGGCACGTATGCCGTGTAGTGGCTTTGATATTTCGGCTCGATGGACAAATATTTTTCGCCACCCGCCAAGCGTTTTTCTTCAGACTCCGTGTTTTCCAACGGATCAGCTTTTTCCAGCAATTCAAAAATCTGCGGCAATTCGTGAATCGGCATAAACAGGTTTACTTGGCCGCGCAAACGGCGCATCACGTCTTTCCTTTTAGCTAAACAGCCAGTGATGACCACTTTAGCCTCCGGGTTGGCTTTGCGAATTTGATTGACCAGACCATAGACCCGATCCTCGGCCGATTGGCGCACGCCGCAAGTGGTGAGGAGCACCAGCTCTGCTTCCTTGAACTCCGGTAAGACGCGAAAAGCGCGCTCTTCCAAGAAGGAAGCGACGCGCTCGCTATCGGCTTTATTCATCTGGCAGCCGATGGTGATAAGATGATAGGTATTTTTGATCATGATTTATTTATTAACTGAATAGGAGAAAACCGGACCAATCGTGAAAGCTTTTTGCCCCCTGACGTTGAAAGTGAGAATGAGGAATTTCGGGGCGCCGAATTGGTAGTTGAGGCTCGTGGGCCCAAAATTCAACTGTCCCGGATTCTTGCTGGTCACTTGGTATTTATTCACTAATTTCCCCAAGAAGGCGGAGTCTTCCACGCTTAGCGGTTGACCGGTCAATTCTTTATCCACCAGGGGTTGGATAGCTTCCAAATTCTGGCTCATGTTTTCTATTTGCGTATAGGCCGCCGGCGCTTCAATATCTATTTTTAGGGCCCGATACATGCCCAAAATCATCTGGCTGTCGGCCGTCAAATCATTGACTAGCGCCAGGTTAGGCTCCACGTAGTAGTAGCCGATGCCCTGCAAATCCTGATTCTGGGTTAAGGAATTGGTCTCCAATACTTTAACTAAATCGGGCGGAGATTGCAAATTGACCCAGAAGGCCTGGCCGGCATCCGTTTCTCGTTTTTGCCAAGCCGCATTGCGGCCAAAAATCGGCAAATTTTCCTTGGGGGTATTCAAATAACTTCTAATGAAACCGAGATTGGACCAATAGTTGCTGGACTGCCAAGCCGTCAATTGTTTGACCATGTCTTTTAGCGCCAAGAAATTGGCGGTGAATCCTTGATAATTAATATTGTCGAGCCAAAGCGGTTCGGTCACCGAAAATAGCAGATTAATAATATCCAGAGACATTATTTTACAGCGTCCCTTCCCTTGGTTACAAAGAGTGGCTAGGCTCAAGCTCTTTCCCTGATAAGCGCCGACCTGCGGCGCCGTTAATTGTTTGGTGATGTAATCATTCGCTGAATAGAAATCGGTCAGCACGCGGAAGCCGATCTGCGGACGAAGCGCCAAATCATGGCGATCATAGCCGCCCGACCAGTCGGGAAAACTGAGCGCCAAAAGATTGGTGCGCAACTTGCTGAAATTATCATTGGCGTGAGTATTCTCGGCGCCCAAAACTGCTTCCAAGTCATAATTATCACCGAAAGAACTAGTCAAAACTCTTTCGTAATCAGTATAAGTCAAATCGCCGCGCAAGCCTTTGAAAAAAGAAAGGGTTTTATAGATACGCGCCCACTGATTGCGCACTTCATAACTGCCGGAAAAGTCATGGACCACGAAAGAAGCGGCCGCTAAATTAACCTGCCAATCATTTTGATCCAATTGGCACTGCGGACAATCCGCCCCCTGATAATAAAGAGGAAAAACCGAATTCAGCCACTTGGCGGTCAAATAAAAATTATTCAAGCGCGGGTTGGCCCGGTATTCATAGGGGATAACAAAATCTTGATAGTTGCGGGAATAAAGCAGGACCGGCGACTTGGTGGTGGCGTTGGCCGCTCTAATCAGTTGAACTTCATGGGCCACGTCGTCTTGCAAATAAGCTGGCAGGACAAAATCCAAGTCTGAGGCTTCGGCGGCCGTGAAAGTGCCCGAAGAACTATTGGCGTCGGCCGAAATTTGTCCGGTTTGCGGTTTCAAAAGTTGGAGAGCAACGGCGAAATAGGCTAGCTCCAAGCGTTCGCCCTCCAAAACCTGGTCGTTAGTGTTGCCGATTTTCGCCCGGCGAGTTTCATAGCGCGCCCGCGCTTTCTCAAACAACTCTTTGCTGATTTGCCGCAAGCTATTATAGAAAAGATTTTCTTCTAGGTATTTGAAGCTGAGCTTGAGGCTATTTTGATAGTAGTCGGTCAAAAAATCGGCGCTCACCAAAATTGGCAGCCCCTTGCTTTGCAGCCAGGCATAAGAAGAATAAAAATCACCGTTATTTGCCGGGTCAGGATTATCTAAAACAGCAAAGCCATTCTTATTTAAAAGGGCTAAACCGGGATCCAAATTCAGCTTGCGCGAAACGTCATAGTAGTTGGCCACGTCGGTTTTGATGTTGATCGGCAAGGAATAATCGTCTATTTTCACCGCCACCGTATTGGTCGGCGCTTGATAGAATTTTTGAAAAGACACTTCTTCCACCGTAAAATCGCCAGTCTTGTCGGGAGTAATAACGCTGCTGGTGGCTAATTGCCCCAGATTAGGCGCCGCTGGCGTGTTGCTAGCAACCGGCTGACTGCTTGTCACCTTGGCTTTTGGTTTGGCGCTCAAAACGAAATAAGTAATCGCCCCTAAGACCGCCAAAATTATGAGCGCAAAAAAAGCGATTTTGAAAATCTTTTTCAACCCCGCCAAATCAAAGCCGCCGCCGCTTTCTGGCGCCTGCTCTTTGTTTTCCGAAAAATGTTCGTCAAACATATGCTTAATTTAAATATTTCTGCTTGTTGATTAAGTGCTCTTGGTAGGTTTTAGAAAAAATTATTTTTTTCGTGCCGCTGGGGGTGAGGAAAAAATTATAGTCGCTCGCCACTGGATAAATCGCCGCTTCAATCGCCAGAATTCCCGGGTTGGCAATCGGCGCCGGCGGCAAGCCGTGATTCAGGTAGGTGTTGAAAGGCGAATCCACCTTGGTGTCCGCTTCGCTATACTGCGGCTTATTCTCGCCCAGCGCATAGGCCAGGGTGGCGCAGGATTGCAGAGCCTGGCCGGTTTTCAAGCGATTCCAAAAAATTCCGGAAATAACCCGGGCGTCATAGTTGTCGCCGGTGGCGTAGTCGATTGGCGCTTCTTTCTCGATGATTGAAGCCATGGTGACAATCTGAAAAATAGATTTTCCCTGCGCCGCAATATCGGCGCGCATTTTCGGCGTCAGTTTGCGGTCAAAATTTTCTAGCATTTTAGTGATGATTTCGTCGGCGCTGGCGTCTTGAAAAAAACGATAAGTGTCTGGAAATAGATAGCCTTCCAAGCCATAATACTTCGGTTTATCCTGCAAAAAAGAAAACTGAGCCGAGTAGTCTTTCGGCCAAACCGTGGAATCCTGCAGGCGATAATCGGCTTGGGGCTGGCCGGCAAAACGATAAAATTCGTCTTTAGTGGCCAAGCCTTTCTCGGTGAAAATAGCCACCGTTTCCGCCAAATTTTTCCCCTCCAAAATAGACACCGACACTTCCGGTTTTTTGACTTGGCGATCCAGAATGGTTTTCCGCCCAAAAAGATGGTTCAAACGCTCTTCAACGCCCAGCGGCACGCGGGTTTCCAGTCTCAGCCACAAAGACTGGGCAAAAATCAACAACA
>CAIMEI010000070.1 GCA_903839955.1 Candidatus Falkowiibacteriota bacterium
AGGTAAACCAGTCAAAGACATGGTGTTGGCAGTTACCGGGAAAGTACCGTTAACAGCCGCGCCAGTGGAAGTGATGTCGGAAGCAGCACTAATCGCAACGGCAATGTTGCCGCTGTTCGCAGTGGTGGCGATATCAGCTTTCACAGTGATGGTTTTGGTGGTGCCAGCAGAAACGACAAATAAGCCGTTGGAATTGGCGAAAGTTACGTAACCACCGCTCACTGAACCGGCATCAGTCAATTTGGTGTTGCCATCATAAAGATAGACATTCTGCAAATATGAATCTGAAGACAAACCAATTCTGTGCACCTTCACGGATTTAACAGTGATAGTGCCATCATTGGCAGCAGTGAAGTTGAAAGAACCCAAATTGGCAGAAGCCTGAGTTGGGATCAAGGTGGTGGAAGCAGCAGTGTTAGCATTCAAAGACACAGTCAAGCCAGAACCAGTAACTGGATTTGGGTTAACGTTGATAACGCCGCCATTCTGAGCAGCATTGATCAAATCAGATTCAACACCAGTGATGTCGGTGCCGCCAGCAGTGAAAGACATGCTGGTTTTGACAACGAATTTGGAGTTGAAGCGGTTGGCGTTGAAAGCCGCAGCGCTGTCAATTTTGCGATAGTTAGTACCATCATAGTAATAAACATCGGAACCGGTGGTCTTCTTTAACAAAGAACCAATCGGATATTGACCAACTGGCAAAGCGGTTTTAACGGAATAGGAAAGGAAGTTCTGGTCAGAAACCTTCACTACTTTCTTCATCCAGTTAGAGCCATACAAAGCCAAAGCGTTGGCGGAATCAATCGCGCGCAAGGTGCCATTGGTTTCTACTGCGTAAACAGTGTTGTCAGTGGTCACGTCGCGTTTAATCAGGTTAGTGCCTGGTCTCATGGTCACGGAACCCGCAGGGATGCCGTTGCCATAAGTGTTCAGGTCGGAAACAGAGATGGTAATTACACCACTCCAATCCTTATACCAAGAGAAGTAAGTACCTTCATTTGGGATATTGTACAATTTGCTGTCGGAGCCGACATAGTAAACAACCTTTGAACCGACGGCCTTGACGAGATCGCCAGGCTGAGCGGAAGCAGCGGAGACCACAGAGGCCAAGCCGCTCATAACAAAGATGGTTAATGCCATTACGCCAACAGTCAAACTTTTGCGTAAATTTAACATAATCAATTTAAGGAAATTATCATTCGTGGCGCCAGACAATAGTAGTCTGAGCCAGCGATTGATAATAAAATAGATTCAAAAGGAAGAAAATCCCTAATACTTCGCGAAGAGCGTATTCGTTAGTTTGATTTTAAGCCGAGCGTGACCAGTTGTTTGAACCAGTCGGGGCTCTCCTAAATCAATCGGAATCCCGCTTCCCCATCTAAGGAGAAAAGCTTAATCGATCTAAGTCGGCGCTGACTAATTGTCGCAGTGATGACACTGGCCAAAAATCAGTCCCTTCAAAATCGCTTCCCACTTTTCTTGGGAATCTTTGTTTTCCCTTTTGAAATAAAATTTATAAGAAACAAAGCCATCGCGTAAAGCCGCCTAAGGCGGACACGCGACACGACCTTTCTCAGGCCTCGTTCATCCTCTTCATATTGCGCCGCGTGAGCACCGAAGGTGCTTTTACGCGGACAAGTATGATTCGGATTTATCAAGCGACAAATATCGCCTAATAAATACGCATCATAATTATTTGATCAACTCTTCAATTTTTTTCAGTTTGTCCGAAGCTTTCTGATAGTCCTTTTTCTTGAAAGAATCTTTGGCCTGTTCAATGATGGATTCTTCCGGAGTGGCAGTGGCCACAGTGCTGGTGGCCGGCGCCGTGGTGGCGATGGCTAATTGGACGCCTTTTTCGTTTTTGCTGGCGGCGGCACTCACCACTTTTTCATCGCCTTTCACAGCCACGTCAGTTTTGACGGGTGCGGGCGCGATGGCGTTCAAATTGGTTTTAACAGTATCTAGTTCCTTATTGAAATCACTGTCCAGTTTGGCAACGGCAACTTTGTTGGCCGGGGCGTTGAATTTGGGATCGGCCAAGACCGCGGCAATGTCCTGAGCATGCTCGGTGGCAAACTGCGCCTCCAATTTTTCACGGGCGTCTTTGTCGGCGACCGTGTTGAGCTTCACTTTTTCGCTAATAATACGAGCTGGGTACCAAACACCGTTCGGTTTGGCAGAATTCAACCAATCGTGGCTAAAAACCGCGCTGACAAAAAGCAGGCAGACAAAAGAGGCAAAAGCGACCGCCGGCTGCGAGAAAGTCTTGACAGAATTACGGAAAATTATAACAAAATTACCCCAAGAAGTCAATTCTTTGGGGGCGGAGTTGGCAATTTGCGTCAAAAGCAAATCCCGCTGATTCTGCTTCCAGGCATCATCAGGGCGAATATTACGCAAATTATTCAATTGTTTCAACAAATCCCGCTCCTTCATACTTAATGTATACGGACTAAACCAATTTTTGTTACAGTGAAATTAACATTAATTTTATATACCACGCTATACAAAATTATACCTAATATTATATAGTGCAAACCATTGATTGCCGCCCCAAAAAACAGGAGCTGAAAATCTCCTGTTATTCTAATGGTTTTTCCGTTTCTTCCTCGTTAACCAGGTCTTTTAAGGCTGAAACAGCCCGGTGCAAGAGCACGCGCACATTTCCCTTCTTTTTTTCTGTAATATTAGCTATTTCATCCAAACTAAGGTCTTCCACGAAGCGCCAAATGATGATTTCCCGATATTCGTCCTTCAAAAGCATTAATTTCTCTTGGATTAGCGCTAAATCGGCTTTTTGGTCAATAACTTCCTCCTGGCCGGGAGTTTCATCGGGCAGTTCCAGAGCCTGCGGTGCATCTTCCAGTGAAATCTCGGCGGCCAATCCCTTGTCGCGGTAATGATCGATAATGGCATTTCTGGCAATACGATAAAGCAGAGCACGCAAGGTTTTGGCGTCTTTGAGGGAATTGGTCTGAATATGGTTCCAGGCCTTCAAGAAAATGACCGAAACCAAGTCCTTGGCTTCCTCCTCGGAACCTAACTTAAAATACGCAAAACGATATAAATCGTCCGCGTAATCGTCATAAGCCTTAATAAAGGCCTCTTTATCGCCGCTTTTCAAACGAGAAAGGGCGTTTTTTTCGCGCCATTTGGCAATTAAACCGTCAGACATGAATAAAAAGATAAGCGGAATTAACCCCGCATCTTTACCTGAATAATGATAGCAGATGTTCAATTTTGGGGCAAGTTAGCCCATTAATTACTACGCGCCCTATTTCCGGATAATTTTGCTGATATTTCAGCTTTCCAGCGGCCGATTTGGGGCGCGCTGGACTTTCCTAAAAATTGTTTATATTATACTGATAGCTACTTTAAGTCCACGCTATCCTGGACTTATCTCTCAAATTCTGTGGAAAAGTCAAACTTGGCCAAAAATATGGACAAAGTGAGCGAACAAGAATTTAGCGCCCAAAAACCCAGGCCGTCCCAGCATTTTGACGGCTCGAGCATTCTGGCGCCCCACCCGCTGTGGCTTTCGGTTTCTGAAGCGGCCAAGCTGGGCGGCGTTCAGCAAAAAACTATCCGCCGCGCTTTGAAGGTGGAAAGCGAATTAAAATTCAAGATCCTAAAAAACCGCTACCAAATTGAATTCGGTTCCCTGCTCCTTTTTCTTTCTTCCAACAAGAAGCTGCAAAATAAATTTTCAGAAAATGGCCTCGGGCAATACCTGGTCACCTGGAAAACAAAAAGATAAAAAC
>CAIMEI010000071.1 GCA_903839955.1 Candidatus Falkowiibacteriota bacterium
GTTGATTGTATTAATTTTTTCCGCGCCACCGCCCCCCTGGGATATGTCTTTGGATCGATAATTGGCGGAATTACCTTAATGTTTTTACCGTTAGGACAGTTATTCCTGGTCGGAGCTTTCCTGATGTGCCTATCTTTCCCTGTGCTACTTCGATTAAAAGATGTCCGATAAATTGACTTAATCACACAATTTGGCTAAGATAGTCTAAGAAAATTACCTAAAGGCGGGTATTGTATAATGGTTATTACATCAGCCTTCCAAGCTGAGGATAGGGGTTCGATTCCCCTTACCCGCTCAATTAAACAAAAGAAGTTTCCACCAGGGAACTTCTTTTGTTTAATCTGATTGAATGAGTTTGGGAATCGAACAGATTGGCAGTGAGACACAAATTGAGGCGGAAGCCGAAATGAGTGCTCGAACGTCGGACGGTCCGCCCGGGGCGGACCGGACGCCAATCCTGGACACGCCTGCCTGCCGGTAGGCAGGTGAGCGAGGCGCAATTCCGGCGCCGAGTGAGCACGACAAATTCCCCTTAGCGAAGCTCTTAAAGTAGCAAGAAACAGGCTAATATTTAATATAACTATCATTTTTTTAGAAAATGGGACGTAAGATAAATTTATAAATATTTGACATATACAGAGTAAGGTAGTAAAGTTATTCAATTCTTTAACATCAACAAAAACAAATAGAAAATGAAGAAAATAATTATTTTAGTAGGAATGCTTTTAATGCATTTTTTCGCTCTAACGCAAAATAATTGTAAAGTTTGGAGTTATTTGGACTTTCGTGACGGCAAGAGCAGATTTCTGGAAGCAGAATGGACTGGAAATATTATTCACGGAAAAGCGAGCGGCTATGGCACGGCATATTTTGATGACGGTTCTCGTTTCACTGGCACTATGGAAAAAGGCGTTCCTCAGGGGGTGGGTAAATTTTTGGTCAAAAATAGTGGCCCGCGCAATAATGGTATCAGCTATATGGTTGTCATTTGCGATTGGGATAACGGCCAAGAAAATGGCACCGTGGTTCACGTCTATTTTCCGGGTCCTTGGCTAGGTCACGGTTGGCAATTAAAGTACGTGTCCGGCACCGCTAGCCATGGAAAATATACTGGCACTTGGTATGGCTACGACCAAAATGGCACCAACATTGGCTGGCTAAGTTCTGAAAACGGGAACTATACTGTTCACCATCAAGACATTGATCTTAGTAGTATTGTGGGCATTACTGCCGGCCTCGGGGTCGGCCTCGTTGGACTGGCAGCAATTGCTGCCGCTAGCGCACCAGCCGATTTATTTATTTTGATTATTATTTACTAAATTGGTAAACCAAATTAAATACCAGAAACTCTCTGGTATTTTTTATTTATCACAACTCATAGTCGGAGCCAAATTGTCGCTCCGCATAAAAAGAGCCGAGGAATATTCCCGGCTCTTTGTGTTTAGAAGAAAACAACAATGAATTGCGAAGCGCTGATAATCAGAAAAATTATTCCCCTGATTATTTTAGCGCTTTTGTTAATTCGAAAAATCTTGTCCGCGCAGGGCACGAAGATCATTGGCAGCCAAGTGACGCCAAAGAACAAATAGGCAAAGTCTCTCCAAAAACCAATAACTTGGCCCAGCTGAATTAATCCCAAGAAAGTAAAAGATAATCCCCACAAAACAATCGTCAAAAGATAGAACCAATTCCTTGATTTCAACCAATAGACATAAAAGGCGTTACTAGCTTCAATTAGGCCGTAGAAGATAAAGAAGGTAATCATAATTCTCTTTCCAAATTACCAAAAAATGGATGCTTGAATTGCGTACAAAGAGGTAATTCCCCCACATCAAGGTCATGATTGTCAGAGGTGCAAACAACGGTTTTGATATTATACCAATCTAATTTGTGAATTGCCTTTTTCAGCATTATTGTCCGATATTCTTTGGTGAAAGTGAGAAAATTTCCTTCACCATCTTTCAACCACTTGGCACGAACAGATATTTGCGTGTTTTCAGAGTCTCTCATGCGCATCCGGGCCTCATTATTCATCACCGCAGTAGCAATTATCGCTCTTTTAACGCCGTTTACACCCAATGCTAAACCTAGCCCATTAATGCTACTAAGATTGAACCAGGGCATAATAACTGCAATAACTTTTACACCATTCTCGGTTAATGTTTTAATATTAGCTAATCGCTCAGTGACTAATGCCGATCCTGGCTCCAGAATTTTTACTAATTCTTCATCAATGTCGGGCACTGAAATTTGCAAGACCAAATGATGCTTGTTCTTTATTAAGAGCTCAATTGTTTTGTCTGGAATTTTTTGCTTGGTAATTACCAGGGGAACAATGTCCTCTTTCGTGAACCACGCTCTCTCCAGAAGTTCGTGTGACATTTTAGCATTTTCCGGAGAAAAACAGTCGGATGTTGGGCTAAGGTAAAAACCTTTGCAAATTCCCAAATCAATGTTCTTAATAATATCATCCATGCCGCTGGCCAACACTTTATCAGAAGCAAACTCCCGGCCATTTAAACCGCAGTAGAGGCAGGGTTTTTTACAGCCGTGCCCGAAGTCAATAATCGGTACATCCTGACAGGGATACATCGATTTAATTAATCTTATTGTTTCCATGTTTATTTAATTTTTAAATTACAAAATATTTTAATTATATCGTCAAGATAACATTTTACTAAAAACATGACAATAACAATATATAAAATTTATTAGTTTTTTATTCAAATATTAAATAAAATATCATAAAATAACAAATTTTGTCGGTTTAAATTGACATATTGTCGGGGTTATTATATAATAAAAGCCTATGAGCATCGACCTATTAGCCGAAATCAAAAAAATCGGCTTCCAAGAAAATGAAGCCAAGGTATATTTGGCACTTTTGGAACTGGGACGCGCCACGGTGACTGAAATTGGCAAAGCCACTGGCATGAACCGCACTACCGGCTACGACATCCTAGAGCGGCTCTGCCTCAATGGCGTGGCCAACCGCACGATGGTGGGGAAGAAGCATATGTATCTCGCCGAACCGCCAATTCGCCTCAAACAATATTTGACCAATAAAAAACACACTATCGAAAACAATCTGGAAAAGCTGGATAATTTTTTGCCCGACCTGCGTTCACTCTACAAAACCGAGCTCAAGCCAGGAATTAAATTCTTTGAAGGACGAACTGGTATTAAAAATATTTACGCCGACGCCCTAAGTGCCCAAAGCACCATCTACAGCATCTTAGACGCCGAACAATACCTGCCAGAGTTTGATCAATTCGGCAAAGATCACGCCAAACAGCGCACCGCCTTAAAGGTGAGAGAGAAATCTTTAGTCCGTCGCAGTCCTAAGGCCCAAGAATTTTGGGATAATACCTACAAAAACAAACCGGCTAAACAAAAATATACTGAATACCGCTGGCTCAATCACGACTTTTTGCTTTCACCGGCCGCTGAAGTGATGATTTTCGATGACAAAGTAATCGGCGTCCTCTTTAAGCCTGGAGAAAATTTTGCCTTTGAAATTCAAAGCGAATCTTTTGCTAATTCTCTTAAGGCAGTTTTTGAAATTGTCTGGCTCCAGTCGGAACCCTTTAAATAATTATGAAATTTATTTTTTTCGTCCAAGGCGAGGGGCGTGGTCACTTGTCACAAGCCATCACGCTCAAGGAAAAGTTGGAAGCACGCGGCCACCAGGTATCCCGGGTTTTTGTTGGCATTAATCCCACCCGCAAAATTCCTGATTTTTTTGCCCAGCGCCTCGGCCTAACACCAGAAATAATCGGCGGACCAGTTTGGGCGGCCGGCAAGGATAATAAGCAAGTCAGCGTCTTCCACACGATCACCAAAACAATTATCAGCGCTCCGCAGTGGGGAAAGTTTATGTTTCAAATCTCCCGCGTTATCAAACAAGAAAATCCGGACGCAATTATTAATTTCTATGAACCGCTTTCTTCCTGGCAGCACTTTTTTTCTCGGCACCGCAAGCCTTTTTTCATTATCGGTCACCAGTTTTTAAGCGCCCACTCGTCTTTTCAGTTTCCCAAAAAGCATTATTTCGGTAAACACTCTTTTTTGTTCTATAATTTTTTACTCACTCGGGGTGGAAAGAAAAAAATCGCTCTCTCTTTTACTGCCGAAAAAGATTGCCCGCAAAAAAATCTTTTCGTTTGTCCGCCCTTAATCAAAAAAGAAATAATTACCGCGTCCCCGGAAAATAAAAATTATTTTTTGATTTACCTCTTGAATCATGGCTATAGTGGGGAAATAATTAATTGGTGCCAGAATAATTCCCGCTCAACGGTTGAGGCTTTTTGCGACCATGATTATTCCCAGGCCAGCTTGCCGGAAAACCTACATTTCCATCTTTTAAATGATCAAGCTTTCGCCCAAGCCCTCCGCGATTGTAACGACTACGCCAGCACGGCTGGTTTTGAATCGATTTGCGAAGCTGCTTATTTGGACAAAAATATTTTGATGGTCCCAACCGCCAAGCATTATGAACAGCTGAGCAATGCCGTTGACGCCGAAAGAGCGGGCATTGCCATTCAGTCGGACCGTTTTGATCTAGGAAAAATCTCCGCACCACAAAAAACCCAGCTTCAGAAAAATCGCGTGATTTTCAAAAACTGGGTTGATCTGGAAAGTGAAAAAATTGTTAAAATTATTACCGGCGAAAAATAATATTAATTAAATAGGGAAGAGGCGATCTGCCAGTATTGCGGGTCACCGTATTTTTTTTGCCAATACCACCACTCGACGCCCCAAAGGTAAGTCTTATTGAAATTCAGATTAATGGAATCTTGCAGATTAGCCTTAAATTGATCAACGCTCATTGATTTGTTTATTTCCGCTTGACTCATTTGGTTCATATTTCCTTCTGGCACCCAAGGTTCGGCCTGAAGCTCCGAAACATAAAAA
>CAIMEI010000072.1 GCA_903839955.1 Candidatus Falkowiibacteriota bacterium
AAATCACGACAATTTTCTCCCGATAAAAAGCAAACCTTGCCTTTTATCGGGTTTTTTATAGCCAAAATCACCTTGACCGCCAAACTTCCGCCGATTGGCGCCTTTTGACCCTTTCGTGTCCGTGTCGCGTGCCTCTGTCAAGAGCTTTCCGCGACTTGACTTCTTTTTTTTATTTTGTTAAAGTATCAGCAAAGAATAAAAAATATCCTGAAAATTTGAGGATTATTTTAAGATTAAATTATGAAAACGAATTTTTTTCAAAGTTCGTAATTTGTAGTTTGTTATCGGAATTTATTTATGCCAACAATCAACCAGCTGGTCAGAAAAGGCCGCACTCCGAAAACTGGGCGAAAAAAATCACTGGCACTGCATGTCAGCCTTGATTCTTTGCATCGCAAAAAGAAAGACGTCGCCAAAGGCGCTCCTTTTAAGCAGGGCGTATGTTTGAAGGTGACCACCACCACTCCGAAAAAACCGAACTCCGCGCTGAGAAAAATCGCCAGAGTGCGCTTGTCCAACGGCATGGAAGTAACCGCTTACATCCCGGGCATGGGCCACAATTTGCAGGAACACTCCATCGTGCTCATCAAGGGTGGAAAGACCAAAGATCTTCCGGGTGTCCGCTACAAGATTGTTCGCGGTGTTTTTGATGCTTCCGGCGTTGAAGCGCGCCGCCAAGGCCGCAGCTGCTACGGCGCCAAGCGTCCGAAAGCCGGTGCCGCCGCTCCCGCTAAGAAAAAATAATTATAATTTAGATTTTGAATATTTTCGCCGCGACTTATGAAATAGCTGATAAGTCGTAGCCTACATTTATGAGAGGTAAACAAGCTCCAAAAAGAGATATTGAAGGTGACGCCAAGTACAACGACAAGGCGATTGCCAAATTCATCAACTACATCATGGAACGCGGCAAGAAAAGTGTGGCCGAACGGATTGTCTATGATGCTTTTGAAATTATCAAACAGAAAACCAAGCAAGACCCCCGCCATATTTTCAACAAAGCGGTGAAAAAAGTTTCTCCTTTGGTGGAAGTGCGCGGCAAGCGCGTTGGCGGTGCCAACTATCAAGTTCCTTTCCAGGTGCGCGGCGAACGCCGTTATTTCTTGGGTTGCAACTGGGTAATCAAAGCCGCTTTGGCTCGCAAGGGTTCAGGCATGGCCGATAAATTAGCAGTGGAAATTCTTGATGCCAGTAATGGGGAAGGGGCGGCAGTTCGCAAGCGCGAAGCCGTGCACAAGATGGCTGAGTCCAACAAAGCCTTTGCGCATTTCTCCAGATAAACGGCTTTCATTTTGAGCGAACTGCTTCGTCAGGCTCCCGCCATTGTTCATTCGCCGTATGTCCAATACGGCTCATTCCAATGCCGGTTCCTTCCTCGCATTTCATCTCAAAATGAAACCCTATTTAAAGGGAGGCAAACATTGTTGTCGAATTTCATTCAAAAACAAAAACCTTATTTTGAGAATTGGAATTCATTTCCTCGCATTTCATCTCAAAATGTAAACCTATCTATAAATAGATAGGATAAAAAACAAAAAAATTGTTGGCTTTCGGCTCTCAAATATATAATCAATAAATTCATAATTTTCTAA
>CAIMEI010000073.1 GCA_903839955.1 Candidatus Falkowiibacteriota bacterium
AAAGACGAAGAGGTGGCTGTTCCCACGCCATTGTTCACTACCTGCTTAATAACGTGCAGAGTAGCAAGGTTGGTGACGGGAACGGAAACGTTATTAGCATCCAAGGTCACCTGAGTTTGGGAGAGGGCGCGGCCATTAAGCACGGCGCCAGTTTGCAGGATGATTTGTTTGGCACTCAAAATGTTGCCGTTGAAGGTGGAGTAGGTGCCGAGGGTCGCGCCGGTGAGGCCGCCCACTTGCCAGAAGACATTAGAAGCTTTGGCGCCGCCGGTCAGGATGATTTTGACACCAGCAGGAACACTGCCCAAGGAGGCTAAGTTTAAATCGCCGGTGATTTGGAAAATCCAAACATCGCTTGCTGTACCGGAAAGGGTGATGCTGGTGGCCAGATTGACGTCCGAATTCCATTTATACAAACCCGGAGTGAAGGTTTGGCCGCCGATATTGCCGCCGTAAAGGTCAACGCCATCAGGCAGGGTACGATTTGCGGCGTCAGTATAGGCGGTTCCCATATCTAAGACGGCGGTATCAACCAAGGTTTTGTTGGACAGGGGCGGATTGCCGGCGAAACAGGCCTGATTGCCGCTGCCGACATAGGCGGCGTTAACGCCGTAGATGGTGCCGGTTATTTCCGAACAGAACACATCGTTCATGGCGGCGGCGGTGATGGGGCTGGAGCCGATGTTCCCGCTAATGGCGGAGCCATGCGTGCCAGTGTTGGTGATACCGCTTTCAGAAAGGATGGTAAAATTTCCCGCCGAGAGAAGATTAACGGTCGCTGGTCCAGCGGCCAAGGCGGTGGTGGGGGCGCTGAAGCCAAACAGCGCGCTGACCAGGGAGACGATCATGAAGCTCGCTATTAAGTTTTGTTTGTTTTTTTTCATAGTTTTGCGTTATTGTGAAAAACAGCGAAGCAATTCATAATATTTTTATTAGTTAATAATGGAACAAATTGATTTATTTGAAAGATTGTGTATACTGGAACTTGTAGAAGCTAATTCCGTACTAGTAAACTTGTAATAGTAAATATTTAAGTATATAATAATTATAGTAAAGTTTTACTATTAAGTCAATTTATGTATCAAGCAGATATGGCCTTGGCAAAAAACATCAAAAAACACCGGCAAAAGGCCGATTTATCACAAGACAAGCTCTCCAAACTGGCGGGCGTGACTTTGCATACCATCACCAAAATTGAATCCGGCGCCACTTTGGACCCGCGCGTGGAGACCGTGAAGCGCATCGCCGACGCTCTCAAGTGCAGTGTCGATGAGCTCTTAAAAGCCAATTAAATTTTTTTGAGCAAATAGAATCGCGTGGCCTTAAGGACTTTACGCGAAAAAACCCGCCAAATAAATTGACGGGTTTTTTGTTTGAAAATATTTGTTAGGCGCTATCTATTCAAGCGGGTAATCGTAAGTTGCAAGACGGTCGCAAAAGAAACCCAAAGTAGATAGGGAATTTGCGCGGCGGCGAGCCCAAGTGAGTAAGGATAAATAGCCAAAATTGCCCAGATAAGCGTCGCGAGAATCAAGATAATGTCCAGGGCGGCCAGCAAATTATTCTTCAGGCCGAATTGTAAGGACGTGAAAGATAAATTGAAAATGAGGTTGAGTCCAAAAGGCAGAGCCACCAGCGGGGGCACTTGCGCCTGCCAGGCGAGAACAAAAACTTTCCCGAAGGAGATAGCGATCACAATATAGAGCAGAGTCCAGACCGGCCCGAAAAGCCAGGACGGCGGCGACCAGGAAGGCTTTTTGAGCTGGGAGTACCAATGGCTATTTTTCATATGATTTATTATACACCGAAGCGGGGAGGAGAGGGAAATAAAAAAGAAGCCACAGGTCGGCGGCGGTGCATTTAATATTAGCCAATAGTTTGGCTAGGCTTTCTTTCTCCGGGTATTTGCGGCGGGTAGACTGTCAGCGGTGATTCTTATTAATTCGCTGAGCCAAGCGGAGTCGTCGATTTTATCCTCATCTATCAGCATTGAAGCTTTCGCTCCTTTGTAGGCATAGCCCTCCAGATATTCATCGCCGACAAATTTTTTACCCTCTTCGGTGATTTTGACGAATAATCTTTTGTCGCAAATCAAGGCCACGACTTTGTCGTTGCAATATAGGGCATATTCGCCGAACATTTTTCTGAGGCGGGCACTATTAACAGATGATAGCTGGTCCAAAATATAATCGGCGACGATTTGCTTGCTATTTGTTGTGGAAAAATATTCTTTCATCAGTTAATTATAACAAAAAATAGGCCAAATCCGCCAGTGGAAGGAAGAATGAATGGGTTCAGGGAAATAAAAAAGGTCATCTAAGTTGATGACCTTGCTAAGTCGTGAACTAATTAAATCCTAAATCTAAGTTTGTGGCAATACGCAAACTCTTCCGTCAAGAACCAGATTATTATTAGGCCCACTAGCCCCATAATTGGAAACCAAATCCGCGCGGCTATCCTTACCGCTTTTTCAGCAGGAGGATTCTGTAGCTTCATATTTTCGTGTATAAAGCTGTTGGCTTGGGCGTATGCCAGTATTGAGCAGATTGCCCAGACCAATAAAATGATAATTTGTGCTTTGTCCATTTTGTCTTGTTTTTAATGTAATAGCTGATAAGTATTTGCTTATTAATACATTCTTTTCTAATCAACCGGCACTAGACATGCCTGCAAGCGGTAAACTTTTCGATCTTCTCCGCAATACAAAGAAACTGGAGAGAGCTTGTTGATCGAATTGAAGCCGAGCCTGCCGTCACTTGAGCTGTCTCTCGCAATAATTAAATTTTCCAGCGCCACAACCGTGGTTTCAATTTTTTGGTCAGCGCCTTTTTTGCATTTCGCTGCTACTTTTGCAATACTTTCTTCAACTTTCTTTTCGGCCTCGTCTTTGCTTTTTGCAAGAACACAATAGCGTTCATCGACGGGGACATTGTCTTCGCCATCGTAGTAAGATGACATAAAATGAACTTGCCATAGTAGCTCACCGTTTTCATTAACCCCGGTGGAGGTGATTATTTTTCTATCCATAATCTATAAATTTTTATTTGTTAATATACAATTTTAATAAAGTAAATTTAGTACATAAATATACTTTTGTCAACCATAAAACAAAAAATAGGCCAATTTTAGCCTATTTTTTGCCGTGTGCAAGTCTATCTTTTAATTACTTGTTTCCCACTTTCTTTTTAGCTTTATCCTCCAACATGACACGCTTAATTTCCAAGCGTTTCGCTGTTTTATGATTTTTGCTTGCTTTTCTCCTACCGACGCGATGTGGTTTAAGAGCCATATTTTTTGATATTAACTTAATATAACAAAATTGATGATAACATAAGACGCTATAATAAGCAAAAAATTAATTTTTGGGGGAAATAAAAAAAGCCTTTCGTTGATAGAAAGGCTTTCTCTGTGATAACTTTTTTCCAGGCTTTATTTGATTGATTGGGTTTTAGCTGGTGATACTTTCCGAGGAGGCTCTATCGAAACATTCCACTTGCAAATAAAGAATAGGATCGTTCCCAACACTGCTATAGTCAGGATTATTTTTACCCAACTAATTTTGCTAATTTTTTTCATTTCCTATTTAATTTTTAATAATACAAATCAATTTTAATGTAAACTAATTATATCACATAAATATATACTTGTCAACCACACAACAAAAAATAGGCTGGAATTAGCCTATTTCATGAAGGAGCTTGATAAACTTTAGTGCACAAAAGTTCAAAAAAT
>CAIMEI010000074.1 GCA_903839955.1 Candidatus Falkowiibacteriota bacterium
CTAAAGGGCTATCCATTTATTATCGGTTTAACCCTCGGGCTATTGCTAAGAAATATTTTTATTTTCTTGGCAGAAATCTTGGGTGCCATAGTGGAAAAATTAAAAACGCATGTAGGGTAGATTAATCTACCCCGAACCCCGTGATAAATAAATCACGGGGTTCTTTTTATTTGTCAGTTCTGTTGCCTGGCCGCCTTCACCTTGTTTGTGCGGGCTTTGCCGCGTGTGAGCACCCTTGTCGACTATACGCGGCTCGCCGCGTGTGAGCGCTAGCGAGCTTTACGCGGTTGACACCTGCCAATTTTTCGGTTATACTGGGGAAATAATAAAATATTTAAATTTTCGCCAAGAATTACGCGACTTAAAGCGCGTATTTCTTTTTGTAAGACTAGCCCCTGAATCTATGGATATTAGAAACATTGCCATCATTGCCCACGTTGACCACGGAAAAACGACTTGAACCGCCGCCCTCTTGAAACAGGCGGGCTTTACCGTGGCTAGTATGGACTCCAATGCCTTGGAACAGGAGCGGGGAATTACCATTTATTCCAAGAACGCTAGCTTGCTTTATAAGGGCACAAAAATAAACCTCGTCGATACTCCCGGCCATGCCGACTTCAGCTCGGAAGTGGAACGCATTTTGCGCTCCATTGACTGCGTTTTGTTACTCGTGGACGCTCAGGAAGGACCGATGCCCCAGACCAAATTTGTCTTGAAAAAATCCCTGGAATTAGGTTTGAAGCCGATTGTGGTGATTAATAAAATTGATAAACTGGCCGCTCGTCCGGCGGTGGTTCAAGAAATGGTTTATGAATTATTTTTGGACCTCGGCGCCAATGATGAGCAATTAGAATTCCCGGTCGTTTTTGCGGCTGCCAAACAGGGTTTTGCGGTCAACCAAATCGGCGACGAAGAAAAGGATCTGAGTCCGCTTCTAGAAACTGTTTTGGCTCACGTGCCGCCCGCTTCTCAAGCGGAAGCCGTGGAGCTTCCTTTGGCTGCCCAGCCTTTCAACTTGGCCTATGATAATTTCTTGGGGCGTTGTTCTATTTGCCGAATCTATGAGGGAAAAATTGTTTCCGGCCAGAATGTCACCATTTTGAGTCACGATTTGCCGACCCGCACCGCCAAAATCACCAAATTATTCACCTTTTCCGGCTTAGAAAGAAAGGAGATCGAGTCCGCGGAAGCAGGCGATATCGTGATGGTGGCCGGTTTGGGTCAAATCAATATTGGCGACACCATCACCGTGAGCACCGATGCCACTCCTTTGCCGGCCATCAAAATTGATGAGCCGACTATCTGTCTAAACTTTTTAGTCAATAATTCACCGTTTGCCGGCCGCGAAGGAAAATTCGTCACCAATCGCCAGCTCAAGGAACGCCTGGAGAAAGAATTGGAAGTCAACGTCGGCTTGCGCGTCGATTTTTCCGACGCCAGCTTCTATAAGGTCTACGGCCGCGGCGAACTGCACGTCGCCATTTTATTGGAAAATATGCGCCGTGAAGGCTATGAAATGCAAGTTTCCCAGCCGCAGGTTATTATCCGCGAAGAAGACGGCATCAAACATGAACCATACGAAGAAATTACCATCGATATCCCCGAAAATCTTTCCGGCATCGTGATCGAGAAAATGTCCAAAAGAAAAGGACAGATGACCGATCTGCGCACCCACAATGGCCAGACTAGAATCTTATTTGAAATCCCCACCCGCGGCATCCTGGGCTACCGCAACGAATTCATCGTGGACACCCGCGGTGAAGGTATTTTGTGCTCGCATTTTGTCGGTTTCAAACCGCACGCCGGCGACATTGAAAGAAACCAGCTCGGCTCCATGGTCTCCATGATTGCCGGCAAAGCACTCGCTTACTCTCTTTGGAATCTTCAAGAACGGGGCGTCCTTTATATTTCCCCGAACGTGGAAGTTTATGTCGGCATGGTGCTTGGCAACGTGGCCAAAGGCAACGATTTGGACGTTAACCCGATCAAAGGTAAGAAGTTGACCAACGTTCGTGCTTCCGGTACCGATGAAGCCATTCAGCTCACTCCACCCTGGGAAATCACCCTGGAAAGAGGCTTAAGCATCATGAATGAAGACGAATATCTGGAAGTAACCCCGCACAACATCCGCCTCAGAAAACAAAATTTGAGAAAATAAAATAACTAGTAGACAATTCATTAACAATAAAAAAGGAGGAAAAATAATGGATGATGAAGAAGTTTGGCTTAAAGCTACCCAGCGAAAAATCGGCCGGGAGGTGGATACTTATGTTTTTGATTATGACGGAGTTGTTGTTGACTCCGTAAAAAAATCAAAATTAATTATTATTAGTAGCGCCAAGAAATATCACTGCGAGCTGAGCTTTGCCGATTTGGCTAAATTTGACGGCTTAATCTGGTCAAAGATGTTTCCGGCCCTGGGGAAAACCATGGGCTGGCCGGCAAAAAAAACGGAATTAATCGCCGGAGAGAGTCTGAGAAGAACCGCTAACGCTGTTTTTCCGGTGCAAAAAGGCTTGGTGAAAAAGCTCAAAAAGATTAAGGAATTGGCGGGCAGATCGATTCTGCTCACCAATCGCACCATGTCTTCAGTGGAAAATTCTGCTCGCCTAGCGGGAATTGATCTTTCGCTTTTTGATTTTGTGGCCACGGCCGATAATTTAAAATATCAAAAGCCGTCACCGGGAGTTTGGGATGAGTTAAGAGGCCTGAAACAATTGGACTTCATCGAGAACGTCCTTTTTATCGGGGACAATCTTAGCGATCTGCAAACCACCAAGCATCCAAGACAATTTCCGATAATTTTTTTGGGCGTGAAAAATAAGCGAGCCTTTTTGAAAGCCGAAGTACCGGAGCATTGTCTTTTTAAAGACACTGTTTCGGCCCTGGATTTCATTCTGTGCTGCAAAAAGAAGTACCAGGAAAAATAAAAATAGCCTTCCGGCGGAAACGGAAGGCTTTTATTTTTTCAGTAATTGCTTGACCGGCGCGAAGCTCTGGCGGTGAATGGGACAGGGGCCGAATTCTTGCAATTTGGCCAGGTGGAGCGCGGTGCCGTAGCCCTTGTGTTTGGCGAATTCGTATTCGGGATACTTTTCCGCTTCGGCCGTAATTAGCCAGTCGCGCGCCACTTTGGCGATGATGGAAGCGGCGGCAATGCAGAAAACTTGGCCGTCGCCGCCAATCACGGCGCTTTGCGGCGTGCTGATTTTGGGAATCTTGAATTTGCCGTCAATGAATAGGTAATCAGGAATAGTTTTGCAGCCTTCCACGGCTTTTCTCATCGCCAATAAGCTAGCTTGGAGAATATTTATTTTATCAATTATTTTTGGAGAAACGACGCCGATCTCCACCGCCAGGGCTTTCTCGCGGATCAGTTTGTAGAGTTCCTCGCGCTTTTTGGCGCTGAGCTTTTTGGAGTCCATTACTTTTTCCAATTCGCCTTCAATGACAAAGTCCGGACCGATCACCACGCAGGCAGCCACCACCGAGCCTGCCAGAGGGCCACGGCCGGCTTCATCCACGCCACCGATGAGCTGGTAACCTTCAGTAAATTTTTCTTTTTCACTAAGTAAATCTAACATAACTTTATTATAAACCTTTGGCCCGCCGGGCGATAGGGTTTACTTGTCGGCATTTTTATGGTTAAATAGAGAGTTAATTCGTAAATTTACAACCAAATAAAAATAGGAGAAAAGCACATGAAAAAATTTTTCCAATCAGCCTTTAAAAATGAACAGACCCGCGGCCGCCGCGATTTAGCGATACTTGATTTTCCTGGGGTTAACCCTTTCGTTCAGGACGCTGTCAAAATTATCAATTCCCAGGCTTTTCAGCGCGAAAGACTAAAGACGCAAGTTATTTATCCGCCGGGAAATTTCTATTCGACCCGGATGAGTCATTCCTTGGATGGTGGCACGGGCGGAGTTTTTGTCGCTGATTGCCTCGGTCTCAATAAAGATTTGCTCTGGGCGATGCTTTTAGTCCATGACATCGGTCACGTCCCCTTCGGAATTTTCGGTCAGAAATTTCTGCGCGAAAAGCTGGAAGAAGATTTCGGCCACGAAAAATTCGGCGCCTTCGTGGTGCAAGAAATTGAACCCCTAAACCTGTCTTATGAAGTGCTGGCTTTTATTCAAGCGCATCGCCGCGGGAAAAAAGAGCTCGCTAGCGATGACAACTCTTCGCCTTGCACCAAGCTTGGCCAAATCATGGACAAGGTTTCCATTATCTGCAACGACCCCTGGGAGCTTTCTTATGCCGGCGCCCTGGAATTTCGTTTGCCTGCAGAAGATCGGGCGCTGGGAAAAAGCAAGCCGGAGCGCTGGCACAATTGCTTGACGGCCATCTGCCAAGAAAGCCTGGAACAGGGAGCGGTTTCTTTCCAGTATAGCCAAATTGCTCAGAATTTCCGGGCGGTTAAGGAGTTTATGTATGATAAAGTTTATCACCGGATGGATGAAATCCGCGAACAGACTTTGCGTCCGCCGCTAGAAAAAATCTATCATATCCTGCTTTCTTACGATTTTCCAAGCAGGAAAGCCATCTTAACTATCGCCTTGATGACGGAAGCGGAAATCATGCAGGTTATCGGCGATCACGAGAAAAGTGAGATCCGCACCGCCTATGATTTTTTTCACGGCGTCTATCCGGTTTCTTCGCTCTTGCCGGTCATCGAAGAAAAATACCAACTGGATTTTTTGACCCCGGATTTATCCTGGGCCGAAAAATGAAGGACAAAAATGTAAAACCCCATCAGCTTTAGTGCGGATGGGGTTTTTGAAATGTGGGAAGAGGTTGCTCTAATTCTT
This sequence comes from Candidatus Falkowiibacteriota bacterium, assembly GCA_903839955.1. Taxonomy (GTDB): domain Bacteria; phylum Patescibacteriota; class Patescibacteriia; order Patescibacteriales; family UBA12465; genus CAINDR01. Next base: position 4,812 of record CAIMEI010000074.1, read on the forward strand.
TGTTTTAACGGCCTGCATCTTGGCTGTCACCAAGCTATTTAACACTTGGTCGAAGAAGTTTTCGTGGTCAGCTTTGATTTTTAGAAAACCACTTTCACCGCGATTACCGAACTCTTTCATCACAATTGGTCTGGCCGATTTGTTGTTGATGATTAGAATATTTGTATCTTGTCCGCATTGGAGCAAGTAATTCTTCGGCGAATTTTCCGATAGAGTCTCAACGATGTCATCCATAAATACTGGATTATTGATCCTTATTTTTTCAATAATCACGAAATTATTTACGGAGCCAGTCATCGATTTGGTTTCTTTGGCTATCTCTTCAA
>CAIMEI010000075.1 GCA_903839955.1 Candidatus Falkowiibacteriota bacterium
GTCGGCGATGAAGAAATTGAGGAGCTGATTACGAGAATCAAGGATTTTGAAACTGATTACTTGGTTCTGGATTTAATTCTGCCCAAAGCGGATGGTTTTGAAATCGTCAAAAAAATCAAAGAAGACGATGAGCTGGCTGACTTGCCAATTTTCATTTTTACTGATCTTTCCGACGAAGATAGCCGTAGCCGCAGTTTGAAGCTGGGAGTGGACTATTATTTTATTAAAGAAGAATTTGAAACCTACGAATTTGCTGAAAAGGTAGTCAAAATAATCAACAACAAAGAAGCCGGCCGCGATGGTGAAGACGACGGCGGCGAAGATGACGACCTTGATTTTGCTGACTAGAGTGCTAAGATAGAGGGTATGTTTGTGAAGAGAATTGGCATTGACCTGGGAACGACCTATACCTTAGTCTATCTGCCCAAAAGAGGAATCGTCATCAACGAGCCTTCAGTGGTAGCGGTTTCTATTGACGACCAAAAGATTTTGGCCGTCGGCAACGAAGCCAAGGACATGATTGGCCGGACGCCAGACACCATTATGGCGGTGCGCCCCCTGAAAGACGGGGTAATCGCCGATTATCGCACTACCGAAGCGATGATCCGTTATTTTATTAATAAGACTCTCGGCGGAGTCCGCTTTTTGCGTCCCGAGGTGATGGTCGCTGTGCCCGCCGGCATTTCCTCCACTGAACGCCGAGCGGTCATTGAGGCCACCATCGCGGCGGGCGCCAAAGCGGCCTATATCATCAAAGAGCCAGTAGCGGCGGCCATCGGCGCGGACATCCCCATCGGTTCCTCCACCGGACACATGATTATTGATATCGGCGGTGGCACGGCGGAAATGGCCGTCATCTCTTTGGGCGGCATCGTGGCTTCCACTTCCGTTCGGGTTGGCGGCAACAAATTTGACTTAGCGATCTTGGAATATATTAGAAAAAAATACAATTTAGCCATCGGTGAAAGAACGGCTGAAGAACTGAAAATCGGTATTGGCTCGGCTTTATTCATGGAAGACAAGCTGCACACCGAAATCCGCGGCCGTGATATCATTTCCGGTCTGCCGCGCTCCATCACCGTTTCCAGCGACGACGTCACGGAGGCAATCCAGAATGAATTAGAAATGATTGTCAGTGCTGCCAAGAAAGTTCTCCAAAAAACCCCGCCCGAGCTGGCCGCCGACATTATTGATAAGGGAATTATTATTTCCGGCGGCTCCGCTTTGTTGCGTAACATTGATCAGTTGATTTCCCGCGCCACCGGCGTGCCGGCCTATGTCGCAGACGACGCTCTTCTGTGCGTCGCCAAGGGCACTGGTATAGCGCTGGACAATTTGGATTCTTATAAGAGAAGCATTTTGGCTACCAAATAAACCGCCCTCTCCGGGTGGTTTTTGTGCTAATAGCTTTAATTTTGGACGAACTACTTCGTCAGACTACTGAAGCTGTTCGCTCGCCGTATGTACAATACGGCTCACTCCAACTTCAGTGTCTTCCTTGTATTTCATTCCAAAATTAAAGCTTTCACCTTTTTGCAACTTACATTTTGAACGAACTACTTCGTCAGGCTCCCGACATTGTTCATTCGCCGTATTGCTAATACGGCTCATTCCAATGCCGTTTCCTTCCTCGTATTTCATCTCAAAATTGAAGCTTTCACCTTTTTACAACTTAGGTTTTAAGTGATCTACTTCGTTAGGTCGCCAAAGTTATTTGCAAGAAACGCTGAGCGCGAAAAATATATTAAATAAATTAAAACCAAGCAATAATCCCCCATATGTTAATCGGCATCGACGCCTCGCGCGCTAATCGAGCAAGAAGAACTGGTACCGAATGGTACTCGTTTTATTTGATTGAAAATTTTGCCAAGCAGGACAAGA
>CAIMEI010000076.1 GCA_903839955.1 Candidatus Falkowiibacteriota bacterium
ATTGCCAGTAAGATTGTGATAAATAAACCAAGACTGCCACCAGGCTGAAATTTGCCACAGAAAAGCGGCCCCGAGATAGAAACGGTTGGGATAAAAGCGCCAAACCGCCCTGAAAGCGACGCCAACCTTCTGGCTCTCCGCGTGAAGGCGGGCATAAAAATTTGAATAAGGCATAATAAATATTGATATGGTCATTTTATCACATTTTAAAATAATACCAAACAATGCTATAATGGAAGTAATATGAGCAAAAAGACTATTGTTAATCTCTTCCGTTTCGCCCAGCGCCAAGGAGCGCACGGCCTGACGATTGAAAGTCGAACCGATCGCCTGGCTTTTGACTATGATTTCCCGGACGGTGAAAAACAGAGCTTCACGCTGCCAAAAAAATTGGAAAAAGAATTAATGCTTGATTTAAGGCAACTGCTTAAAATTGCCCCCGGTGAACTAACCGCTAAAAAATACTGTAAAATCACTGATCGTAATTATGATTCCTCTTTCCATGTCACCATCTTGCCCGGAAAATTCGGCGAAAAAATTATCATCAGCCAAACACTAAAAGATTCCCGCGCCTGGCACCTAAAACAATTAGGCTGTCCGGCGGCGGTTCTGAAAAATTTCCAAGCCTCTTCGAAAATGTCCGCTGGTTTAATTCTAATCAGCGGTCCGGCTCTAAGCGGTCGAAGCGCCACTTTCTATGCTCTACTAAACGAGCTGAACCGAGCTGACAAAAATATTTACTTGTTGGGCGAAGCGCCGAAAGAAGGTTTGCTTGGATTAAACATCTTGCCGCCCACCGCTAGCAACTGGGACAAACTCCTGCATCATGACTCGGAGATAATCGCCGTTGACGATTTAGACGATCCTGCTAATTTAAAGCGCGCCATTGTTGCCGCCGGCACCGGGCGTTTAGTTCTGGGTGTTATCTCCCGAGACAGCGTCTGGGAGGTCTTAAGGGATGTCTTATCCACTCCTTTGCCCTTGAAATTAAAACTGGACAGCCTTAAGATGATCACTAACCAGAGACTGGCCAAGATGGGCCGAGATAACGACCGGCACCAGAAAAATAAACGTCAAGAAATCGGCCTGTTTGAATTGCTGAAACTGACGCCAGGTCTAAAAAAATTTATTTTGAAAAATGAAGGAAAGATTGATTCCTTTCTTGACACAGATAATAAAATTAACAAATCTAGAAAAAAATTCTGGACTGAACTGAACGACTTAGCAATCGAGGAGGGATTTATTCCTTTAGCGCTTGACCAGCTGAAAAAAATAAAAACCGGAATCTTAGCGTCCGATAATCTGTAAAGATTTATGAAAATAAGCTGTGTCATCCCCGCTTGGAACGAAGCGAAAAACATCAAGACGGTTATAGATAAAGTGCGACCTTGGGTCAGCGAAATTATTGTCGTTGACGATTGTTCCGATGATGAGACATCGAAATTGGCCCAAGCGGCCGGAGCGACTGTCTTACGCCACCCGATTAACCGCGGCCAAGGCGCGGCCCTTCAGACCGGCAATGAGTATGCTCTTAGCAAGGGGACGGAGATCATTGTTCATTTTGACGGTGATGATCAATTTTTAGCCACTGAAATAAAAGATATTACCGCGCCAATTCTTTCAGGCCAAGCGGACATTGTTTTCGGTTCCCGGTTCTTGGGGAAAAAAGCCAATCTGCCGTTTTTAAAAAAATATCTTATCATGCCGACTGCCCGTATATTCAATCGTCTATTCTTCGGCATTAAGCTCAGCGATCCGCAAAACGGTTTTCGCGCTTTAAATCGCCGGGCCGCCGAAATCATTACTATCGAAAACCGCGCCATGGCCCATAACAGCGAAATTCAAGCTAAAGCCTTCCAAAACAGATTACGGGTGGCCGAAGTGCCGGTGACTGTCGTCTACCATCGTTTCGGACAAAAGTTGTCGGGCGGATTTAAAATCGTCTCCGACTTACTGATAAATAAAATAATCAAATAATATGCTGCAGCAAATTATCGCCCTGGTCATTATTCTCTTCTTTGCCTTCCGACTAACAGGACAAAAAAGAAAAAACCAAATCAGTCTAAATGAATTTCGGCTTTGGCTTGTTTTCTGGCTTTTAGCCGCGGTCGCGATAATCTTTATTAAGGATATCGACCGGCTCGTAAAATTATTAGGCTTCTCCGGTAGCGGTATTAACTTCCTAATCTATCTGGC
>CAIMEI010000077.1 GCA_903839955.1 Candidatus Falkowiibacteriota bacterium
GCCGTAATTTTTCAAGGCCTGGGCCGCTTCTGACGTGCTCAAACCAGAGTTATTTTTGGCTTCCTCGGGCATAAAAATAGATTTAGAGTGATGAGGATATTATAACATAAAATTATTTATTATACATTCTGAAATTAGGTCTTTTCTGGGGAAAAAATCGGCATTAGCCAATTTAAAAACGGCTGTTTTTGAGGACAGCCGCTTATCGGAAGTTTTAGTACTTGGTTCTAAATTTTAAGCCATCCAAGACAACACCAACACTTTGCAGTTTTTCCTGAAGCTTTTCAATAAATTCTTGGGAAGGTTTAAAATAAAAACAACCGGAGTGGTTTTTAATAGTAAACTCTTCCAAATATTCTATCAAGCCAGCCGCCGGAAAAGCGTAGATGAGATCAAGATGAAGTCCGCGGTCAGTGCTGGCACCGGCAACACGGGCATAATAACCGGGCAACTCGCCGATTTTGTGGGTTAATTCTTCTGTTAAAATATTCTGCCAGACATAGATGCAAACGGAAAGATTCTTCCTCGCCGCATCAACTCGGCATTCTAGGTCAAAATTGGTCTGAAAGATTTCGGCCACAAAGTGGTTGCCTCCATGACCAACGCCTGTCGGGCCATTGACCACCATGATATCTTGGCCGAGCATTCCCTCAACTTTTCTAGAAGAAATACTTCTAGAAAGCAGATAATCCAAATAATACTTAGTATTATTTCCTGATCCTTGGATATTGTAAATTATCCAATTAAGATTTTTTGCCGATAAAGCCTTGGTTCTCTTGCCGACCTGGTTTTTGTCGAGAAAATATTTTTCCCAAAAATTTTCTAAATCAATCAATTGCGGGCGCAGTAGCCGGGTGTTCGGTGCTAAACAATCGTGTAGCCTGTTTAAATCTCTTTTGCTTTGGGCGATGCCCAGTAAAAATAGAAACAAATGCTCGGTGCCGTTGTTTTTCAAAAAATAGAATTTGTCGCGCCATTCCCTGGCGCCGGGAAAATTTGAATTTAATTTTTTATTCATTTTTTAAAGTATCAAGCCTTTTTCGAATCGTTACTCACTTTTTTCCTAAAAAGCTTCAATTCTGCCGGCCAAGCAGAATTTGGGTAACGCCTCCAGCGCTATTCTGGCGCTTCATCTGCAGAGGGATTAATTCGGACAAACACCGGTCGCTGACCAGACTTATTGTTTGTTGTTGGCGCCGCGGGCGCCACTTGGAATGAGATGATTCATCCCAGGAAACTGACAACAATGGCTTGTTGGCAATTTCTTGGATAAATCCTAATGCTAATAAAAATTAGCAAATAAATGCTTAATTGTCAATCTAACAACAAAAAATAGGCCAATTTTAGCCTATTTTTCTATATAACGATTGTGGATAACTAGCTCTTACTGGCCGCTACTATCGGGAAAATCTATCGCTTGATATGCCGGGACGGGGTCATTAAATAAATAATATTTACAAATAAATATTCCGGAGATGACTAGAATAACAAATATCAATATTGCAAAAAATAGAAATTTGGGCCGAAGAGACTTCCCGTCCACCCTATCTTCCTTAGCGTCCACCACCTTTTTAAACAATTCAACCATTTCTGGATTTTTTCTGGCCGTATATTTTCGAAAAAGCAACAGGGACGAAGAAAACAGTATCGTTAAAGCTAAAAAGATTGAACGATTAAATTTTCCTAAAAAATTTGAACAAAAGTCACCGTCTAAAGGAGCATGATAATAAAAATGGTAGTGAAAGCAACTATTATTACCAACAGTTGTTTTTTGAGCCAAGAACATGATCAAAAAGAACAATGCCAGAAATATCAAAAAAGATTGTATTAAAGAATAGCTAATATATTTTTTGCTTAGCATTTCCCCCTTCTTATAAACGTTGGGGAATTTTTTCATCAAAAAATACTGATAACCAAATGCCAGCAACGACACGAAAACTAGAGGGAAAATCAAAAAATAAATAGACATACGGAGGCGCGAAAATTTTGCTTAATGAAAATTAGTAGTCCCTCAATTTCTCCAAGCCCTTGAGCTTGCGGATTTTTTCCAGAGCCTTGGATTCAATTTGGCGGATGCGTTCGCGGGTCACTTCGAATTCCTGGCCAACTTCTTCCAAAGTGTGAGCCACGCCGTCAATCAGGCCGAAGCGCATTTCCAGGATTTTCTGTTCGCGCGGGGAGAGCTGGGCGACAATGTTCTTCACGTAGTCACGCAGAAGCTGCAAAGCGGCGGCGCGATCGGGGGTGACATTTTTGACGTCTTCAATGAAATCTTCCAGAGTGGAATCTTCTTCGTCGTCACCGATGGTGGTTTCGAGAGATATGGTGTCTTGGGAAATTTTGATGATGTAGCGAATTTTCTCCAGCTCTTCACCCATTTCGGCGGCAATTTCTTCGGGCAAGGGTTCGCGGCTGAGTTCTTGAATCAGGGTGCGCTGGACTTGTTGGAATTTGTTAATGGTTTCCACCATGTGCACCGGGATGCGGATGGTGCGGGATTGGTCGGCGAGGGCGCGGGTGATGGCTTGGCGAATCCACCAAGTGGCGTAGGTCGAAAATTTATAGCCCTTGCGGTACTCAAATTTTTCCACCGCGCGGAAGAGGCCGATATTCCCTTCTTGAATTAAGTCTAATAGGCTCAAGCCCTTGGCGCCAGCAAATTTTTTGGCAATGGAAACGACGAGGCGCAGATTGGCTTCGATGATGCGGTTTTCGGCCTCCTTGTCGCCCTTCTCTTTGCGCTTGGCGAGTTCCACTTCTTCGTCGCCCGAGAGCAAAGGCACTTTGCCGATTTCTTTCAAATACATTTGGATGGAGTCGGCGGATAGTTTGGATAAATCGATGGACAACTGAGCCTTGCGTTCCTTTTCGTTTCTGGCGACGGTTTCGGTGGCACCCAAAATGCGGCCGGTGTCCTCAATGATGCGGATGCCGTTTTTTTGCAGGTCGCCCAAGAAGACGTCGTATTCATAGACATAGTCTTCCACTTCCGGAAAAGCATAGAGGAGCTCCGTTTCCATCACAAAGCCGCGCACCCGGCCTTTGTCCAGGAGCTTTTTCAATTTTTCCGGGTCGGGATATTTGATTTCCCGTTTCACCTCTGGGGCCTTCGGTTTTTTGACCACCGGTTTGGGGGCAGGCTTGGCTTTGGGTGCCGGTTTGGCAACTATTTTCTGGACCGGCTTAACGGGCTTGGCGACCGGCTCGCCTCGCTTTGCAGGCGAAGCGGGTTTTTTGACAACTTTAAGCACCGGCTTGGGAGCTGGCTCGCCTCGCTTTGCGGGCGAAGCGGGTTTTTTGACTGCTTTTACTGGGACGACGGGTTTTTTTATCATTTTTTTGGCAGGAGTTACTGGCTTTTTTGAACTTTTGGCGGAAACTTTTTGAACAGAATTTTTCTTGGCAGGAGCTTTAACAGCTTTTTTGGCCGGCCTAAAAACTGGCTTAACGGCCTTTTTGGCGATTGGCTTGCCTGATTTTTGTTTAGGCGAAGCGGGCTTTTTCCCCTTCAAAGATGAGGGTTTTTGTTTTTTTGACGCCATATATTGAAAATAATATTTGACAAAATCAAGTAAACAATTCAGCTGGCGGCTCCAATTTCTCGCAGACGATCGGTAAAATCCTTAAAGTCATTCATCAATTTCTCCACTTGCGCCGTCTGGCCGCTTTTTTCGGCCTCCGGCAACTCGCGTTGGATACTTTTGATACGCTCCTGATAATAATATTTTTTTAATTCTATTAGGCATTTGGCGATTTCGCTCTTGATTTCCGTTTCTCCCAGAGCGTAAAAATCCTTTTCGCCCAAAAGCACCAATAAATCCAGGAGATTTTCGCGTTTTTCCCCCTGAGAAAGCAAAAAACTCCGAAAATCTTCGTAGTCAAAACTTCCGTTTTTATTATAATAGATAATCAGGTCTTTGTAAAACGAAATTTTCTCGTTATTTTTCAGAAATTCCGGTTCCAATTTGGCGGTGAGATAAGGTACCAAATACGGCAGGCGCAGGACGAGAGCGAGAATCAGCTCGCTCATCAATTCGTGGCGGTCAATGGGGGCCGGCAGAGGCTTGGCGCTTTCGACGGGCGCGGGCCGGCTAGTCCCCTGCGGACTTATTTTCTTGAGCTCGTCGCGCATAGATTGTTCCGGGGCGCCAATGATTTCGGCAATGCGCCGCAGCCAAAAATCCTGCTCAATCTTGCTGGAAAATTTGGCGATCATCGCCAAGGCGTGTTTGGTTAATTCTTTGCTTCCAGCGGCGGTCCGAGCATCAAATTCAGTGCTAAGTTTGGTCAAATAATACTCCATCATCGGCTTGGCGTCGGCGACCGCTTTCTGCCATTCTTCGGGGTGCTTTTTGAGGCACTCGGCGGCGTCCTTGCCGTCCTGCAAAACAATGACACTGATGTTAAAATCCAAAGCCATCGCTTCTTTGATTCCCCGATCGGCGGCCATTTGCCCAGCGGCATCCATGTCAAAGGCTAGCGCCAAATTATTAGTGAAGCGCTTGATGATGATTAATTGTTCAGCGGTTAACGCCGTCCCCGAAGAAGCGACGACATTTTTGAAGCCGTGCTGATGGGCCATGATCACATCCATTTGCCCTTCCACGACAATCGCCAAGTTTTCGCTTTTGATGGCGCCCTTAGCTTTATTCAAACCGAAAACGACCCGGCTTTTATCGTAAAGTTCTGTTTGCGGACTGTTAATGTATTTGCCGCCAACTTTTTCTTCTTTCTCCTTGCCAGGATTAACCCGGGCAGTGAAAGCGATGACGTTGTCGTTGATGTCGGCAATGGGAAACATGATGCGGTCGCGAAAACGGTTGTAGTAGCGGCTCGCGCCTTCTTTGCGTACCGTCAGGCCAGCGGCGAAGATTTCTTGGTCGTTGAATTTCAGGCGTTCATTTTTCGGCAACTCCTTGAGGCGCAAAATAAGGTTGTCCCAGCTGTCGGGGGCATAGCCAATGCGCCAGTCTTTGATGGTTTCTTCTTTGAGTCCGCGTTCTAATAAATAGGCGCGAAAATATTTAGCACTCTCCAACTCCAAATGTTTTTCAAAATAACGAGTGGAAAATTCCAAGACATCCAAGAGGCGGTTGCGCTTGGAAAAATCATTCTTTTCGTAGGTGCTCAGGGTGATGCCGGCTTTGGGGGCCAAGAGGCGCATGGCTTCCACGAAGCCGATACCTTCCATCTCTTCAATAAAAGAAAAGACGTCCCCGCCCTTGCCGCAACCGAAACAATGCCAGATCTGCTTTTCCGGGGATATCACAAAAGACGGGCTTTTTTCCCGGTGAAAAGGACAGAGGGCCTGGAAATTAGCGCCCACCGCCTTGACCTGAACATAGGAGCGGATGATTTCCACAATGTCCAAACGGCTCTTGATTTCGTCGGATTGGCTCATTTCGAAAAGTTAATGATTAACTGTATATATTAGCTATTTTTAAGTATTTTTGCAATATTGGGCTAAGTTGGCTCAAAGCTTTACCCCTGCCGATAATTTTGAATTACCAGAGTTTTTAAGCGGGTCACTTCAAACTCCACCAGTTCCCCGTCGTATTCGGCACTGTGGCGCGTGGCGCTCTGGCTGGATTTCTTTTGATCCAAGTGCAGGCTGAAAACAATAATGCGTTCACCGCCCTCGTTTTTTTCTTCTAAATACAAGTGGAAGCGGGGATAAAAATCACCGCTGAGGCGGCGGGCGAAACTTTCTTGGCCGGAGGCGTGATCCACGATGCGGGCATAGCCGCAAGAACGCTGGACGAATATTTCCGGCTGAACGGAAAGATATTTTTGTTTTACTTCAAATTTCATATTTTTTTACGAAAAACAATAAAGCGAGAAAAAATGTAGTTGCCGATACCGATGGTGATGTTTACTAAAAGTTGGGATAGAATATACCAAACGCCAAATACATGGACGAATAGGTGCATCAAAATACCGTTATAGTTCAAGACCAAAAAACCGTTGGCAAAATAAATGGCCATCTGGCGAAAAGTGCCCTTGTTGTCCCGCACCCGAAAAGCCCAAACTTTCTGCAGATAAAAGGAGAGGATAAAGCACAAAACGAAGGAGATGGAAGTGGCGGTGATCACCTCCACGCCGAAAACTCCGTGCAGGATAAACAGGAATACTAAATCTAAGGTTCCAGTGATACAGCCGCTGAGCGCAAATTTAACCGCTGATTTATGGCGTTGAAAGTAGGACATCAGACGGGGATATTTCTTCCACATCCAGCGCTTTAATTTAAAATAAGAATTATCGATTAATGGCATAGGAATTAAAAATCCAATTGACTAACTTTTTAGTTTGAGAGAAACGGGCCTCTTTGTTCGGCGCGCCCAGTACCACGGAAATAATCTGCTTACCGGCCGTATTTTTGAATTGGCCGACAAAGCAATAGCCAGCCGCATCAGTGAAGCCAGTCTTGCCGCCCAGAATGGAAACATCGGTCACGTCGTCGCCGAGCAATTCGTCGGTGCTGCTTATTTTTTTCTCTCGGTCTTCTGCGGTTTTGAAATCATATTTTTCAGTCGTCACCGCTTTTTTGAGTTCTGGCTGAAGCAAAGCTTCCCTGGCCAAACGAGCGATGTCGCGCGCACTAGCTTGATTTTGATCGCTCAGCCCGGTCGGTTCCACGAACGAAGCGCTGAACATCCCGATTTTCTTGGCTTTTTCATTCATTAACTTCACAAATTGCTCATCAGTCAGGCCAGTGGAGTGAACCAGGGCGAGCGTGGCGCCATTATCCGAGGCGACTAAACTAGTATAAAAAATGTCGCGCAGTTTAACGGTGTCGCCGGTAAATAAATTATTTTTACCGCCACCAATTGAATCACGCGGTCCAACTTGATAGGTCGTGTCCCAACCGGGATTGTGGTCCAGAAAAACCAGGGCAGTCATCAGTTTGGAAATGCTGGCAATCGGCTGAGGAGTCTCGGCGTCTTTACCCCACAAGAAAACATTGGATCCCGCCGTCAAAACTGCCGCGCGCTTCACGGAAAGATCCGGATCGGCAATCCCCGGCTGGCGGACAAAAATCGGCGTTTCCTGGACATTGGGCAGGTGAGTACTGGAGACAACATTGGCTTGGCACAAAATTCGAGGCGGGCAGAAAGAAAGCGGCGTGGAAATATCAAAACGAGCGAACAAAAAAGAAACCAATAAATTGAAGGCGATAGAATAAAACATTGGGGGAAAACAAAATTAGCGTTCGGGCTCCTGGGCGGCTAAAAATTCGCTTAGCGCTGGGTTGTTGCGCAGAGCCTCATAGTTGGGCAGGTCTTCCAGGCGGCTGAGTCCCAAAAATTTCACAAACTCCAGGCTAGCACTATAGAGATTTTCATTTTTACTGCGCTCAAACTTTTCCTCAATCAAACCGCGGAGCAACAAGTTGCGGATAATCAAACTGCAATTCACGCCGCGAATCCGCTCCAGGTCAAACTTGGAAATTGGACCGCGATAGGCGATGATGGTCAAAGCTTCCAGGCTGGGCTGAGTCAACTCGCCAGCGGTTTCGTTCTGGAGGAACTTTTTGATCACCTCGGCGTTATCCGGCGCGCTCGCTAGCTGGTACTTGTCCGCCTGAGCAATGATGCGCAAACCGCGCTCTTCGCGTTCATAGCTGTCCGCCAAGGCTCTCAGGGCGCTTTCTATTTCTTGAGCCGGTGCTCCTAGCAAATTATTCAGCTCTTTCAAGCTCAAGGGCTTGGCGGCCACCAAAAGCAGGGATTCTAATTGAGATTGGAGGTTCATGGAATTTTAGGAATTAATAATTTTTTCTTCGGGAACCAAGTGGATTTCTCCAAATAGTTCATCTTGTTCAAAAAATACTTCACGCTGCTTGGCTAGCTCTAAAACGGCGAGAAAATTAACGATCAATTCAGTCCGCGTCTTAAAGCTTTTGAGCAGTTTGGAAAAATTAACGCGCAGGCGGTCTTTCACGAGATTGCGGATGCTAATAATCCGCTCATCGATGCTGATTTTCGGTTCCAGAAATTTTTCTTCCAGCTTTTTGATGACGGGCTTTAATTTGGCAATCACGCGGGCAAAACAATCGGCCAGAATGTCGGCCGTGAGCTTGGCTGGCGGATAAAAACCGGGGTTGAGGGCGGAGCGATTTTTGCTCGGCATGGCCGGCGTGAACAGCGGTCTTCCCTGGGCAATTATTTCTTTAATCTTTTCGCTGGCGTCAATGAATTCTTTATACATCCGCAATTGGCGCTCTAAATTTAAAGCATCTTGCTCCTCTTCCTCTAAAACTAAATATGGCAAAAGTGCCTTGGATTTGATGTAGAGCAATTTGGCGGCAATCACCAAAAAGTCCGCCAATTCTTCGGAATCAATGTTTTCCGCCTGCTCCACGTAAGCCAAAAACTGATCGGCGATTTTCGCTAAAGCAATTTCGGTGATATCCATTTTCTCCGCTTCAATCAGCTGGAGGAGAATGCCGAGCGGTCCTTCAAATTGTTCGGTCTTAAAATCCACCATAAAAGCTATCTTACAATCGTTGTCACTGGTACGGCGCGCGGATTAAAAATCGTGCCGCTCACACATTGATGGCCGATGGCGTGCACTTTAGCGTCCGGTGAAGCATATTGATTCTCAACGTGGTTATCCGTGCGGAAAGTGGCGCAGAATTCAAAAGTGCTGGTCGCCGTTTTGTGATATTCAATCGGCTGTTTATTGGCCGGGTCAATTAGACTATTTTCACTCAAGAAAACGCCCGGTTCGGCTTTGACTTGCGCCAAAGTATCGGGCAAAATACCGTGATTATTCCAATAGGTATTCACCGCACTTTCAATCACGCCCATGTTGCTGATGACGTTCTGGTCCAGGCGGCGATTTCTGGCGACGGTCGGCGATTCAATGAAAAACCAGGCAGAAATAAAAGCGGCCAGCACCAAAGCCAGCGAAGCGTAGAAAAAGATTCGCAAAACTATTATTTTTCCGCTGAATTTCTCTCTTTTCACTTCATAGAAATAATAAGCAAAAATCGTTCCGGAAATCACGAACATGGCCAGCGCTTTCAAGATGAAACTGGCGGTTAGTTCGCCAGACAAGAAATTATTAATCACACCAATAAATACGCCCAAAAGAACCAGGGAAGAAACCAGCAGAATAAAATAGGTCAGCCAGCGGCGAATACCTGATTCCTTGTCCAGCTCGCCTTTTTTCAAGCCGCGATTGATCAAATGGACGGTGACATAAAAAATCGGCGTCGCAATCAGAAGCGCGGAAATCGCGAACTTCAAAGCGCCGTCGTCGCTGGTGCCGTAGTTTACTAAAACATCGGCGATGCTTTTATCAATAATGCCAAAAACAATCAGGCCCACGGAAATGGCCACGAAAATCAAAGCCGCCAAAGAAAGCAAATAGTAGAAAGCATACTTGGCGTTTGAGTGGTTAGACATACGATTAATGGTTAAGGATTTAGTCTTTTTACATCGCGAGGCAGAAAACAAGCCTCTTTGATGCTAGCAAGGTCTAATAATTTCATAATGATACGTGCCGGACCGATGCCGACGCCGCCGTGCGCCGGACAACCGAAACGGAAGAAGTCCAAATAGTCGTGCAGCTCCTCCAAGTTCATCCCTTTTTCGATGGCTTGTTTTTCCAGAACCTCAATGCGGTGTTCGCGCTGGGCGCCGGTGGTAATTTCCACGCCGCGATAGAGAAGATCGAAACTCTTGGTGAGATTATTGTCGTCTTCGTGGCGCATGTGATAGAAAGGTCGGGCTTCAACTGGCCAATCGGTTAAAAACAAGAAATCACAGCCGGTTTCCTCTTTGGCCAAACGAGAAATTTCCCGCTCTTCTTCTGGCGAAACGTCGTGGTCTTTCTCACTCTTCACACCAATCGCCGCTAATTTTTCTTTGGCCAGTTTCAAGCTCCAGCGCGGAAAAGGTGCGCTGGGCAATTCAATTTCAATCGGCAAATTGGCCGCTTGCAAACGCTCAAAACCGGCGATGAGCATTTTTTCTTCGGCGGCCATGATGTCTTCATGTGAACTGATGTTGGCAATTTCAAAATCCCAGCCGGTGAATTCGGTGACGTGGCGGGTGGTAAAGGAAGCTTCGGCGCGAAAAACAGTGCCGACCATGAAAACTTTTTCCATCCCCGCGGCCATGGCCATTTGCTTGTAGAACTGCGGCGATTGAGAAAGATAGGCCTTGCGGTCAAAATATTTCACTTCAAAAACTTCCGCGCCCGTTTCACTGGAAGTATTCATGAAACAGGGCGTATAGATCTGTAAAAAATTGTTATCTAAAAAATAGTCGCGGCAACCAACCTCTAGTTGCGTCCAAACTTGAAAAACCAAACGGTGTTCAGGCTTGCGCAAATCCAGCCAGCGGTAGTCCAAGCGCAAATCCAAGCTCGCTTCATTTTCAATCTTTTGCATTACTGGAATCGGTAATTGCTCAGCGGATTTGGTGACAAGCGTCGCCTCAGAAACCGATAATTCATAGTCCTTCGGCGCCTCTTCCTGGCCTTTTTTGGCTGGCTTTTCTTTGAGCTCGCCAGTCACTTCTAGGTAACTTTCGATATTCAAATTCTCGGCCACCGCGAAAGCAGCCGGAGCGAGCGCGGCCTCAAAAACCAGTTGCATAATGCCACTCGCATCTCGTAAATCAACAAAAGCCAGCTCTTTTTTGAGCCGGAGATTATGGACGAAACCGGCGACCGTGACGGCGCCTTGCGCTTGTTTTTTAGCCTCAGAAATGGCAATGATTGACATAAAATAAAAATTTCAGCCGAAATGAACGGCCTTTTTAAGCTTTTTCCCTTTACCCCCTAATTTTATCGCATTTCCGGGCTTTGAGCAAGGCGCAAAAGACCAAAGAAAAAAGAAAAAGAGCCTTATTCGTTTTATTGAGTAAGGCTCTTTGGGAGACACAGAGGCTAACGCCTCTTTTTGGGTGTGGATTTCTTTTCTAATTCTGGATGTCTAGCTCTGGCTTCCAAGATGCTGGTTTTGATGGGGCCCCAGATTTTTAAGGCTGTTTGCACGGCTTCAGAATGGCTTTGGCATTTTACTGCATTGCTCCAAACCTCAATCTGCCCTTTGTCGAACGAAACTATATTTGTAGCAATGTTTCTGGCCCAGTCTATTCTTAGGTGACCCGGGTCTTTTGTTGACCAGTAGATACTGTAAACCGTATCTCCCCCAAAGGCATACCATTGTGGCCCACAGCTGAGTTCTAACCCGTTAGTCAGGGCAACCGCTTCATCGCGAAGTTTTTTCTCAAAGCCTAAGGAATCTTTGACTTTAAAAGAATATTCCTTCTGACCAAAACTTGCCAGCGAAAATAATAAGCAAAATACTACTAAAACTTTTTTCACTTTTTAATTTTTTTTGATGATTTAACGTTCTTTTTTGTTACCAACTTCTTGGCGTCTTGAGACTTTTTCTGAAGCAATTCCTGCTCATAGACTTGGAACTTGCTCCAGATTTCTCTCAGCCTGACTCTGGCCGCCCATTGCCCTTCATAACGAGGAACCATGGTGTGGCCAAGAGAAATGAAGCAGCTGCCAAGAGACATATTTTGGCGGATAAGCATCCTTCCCTCTTTAGCGCTAAGGCTTAGCTTGTTGGATTTTACTTCCGGCTTAGCGGTATCACAGCGATTGAAAAGGATCTCGGTGATCGTAAAAGGTTGATCGTCGCCATAGTAACAAATGGAGAAATAATCCTTACCGTCATTAAATCCATATCGGCCGCGACCACACTCTTTGCTGTCCAGTTTATTGGTTAAATCCTTGATCTCATCAATCCAGGATCTGATCTCCTGATCAATTTTTCCTTCACTGGCTAAACTTTTTTCCTCGCGGAAAAAATTTTCTAAAGCGGCGGATGAGATCTTAACTAATTCTGCCGCAGAAATTTCTTCGCCCGGAAAGTAGGTGGTCGCGATGACATTTTTTTGGAAATCAAAACTGGCATGACGATCGTTTAGGTCTACGTGCAGATAGTGTTTAATCGGCGCGTTGACGCCGCCCACACTAACCGCCGAATAATAATACCCATTAGCGGCGGCATCGTAATTGCAGCTCTCTTTTTTGAAATCCGGAGCGCTCAGTTTTTGATAAACCAACCAGGCTTTAGCGATTAATGAGTCGTTTTTCACACTCAGGTCTATTTCTTGGCCCCTAGAGACAACTTTCTGCGCCACGCTGATGACAGTAACAAAAGCCGTCAAAAAAACTAAAATTATTATTTTTTTCATTACCAAATTATTTGTTTGTTATTATTTAATTATCTCGTCGGCAGTCGAAGTTTCCACTCCCGGCAAGATAATTAAATAAACGCCAAATAATTCAAAAATGAAGGTTTTTAAAGGGCCAGTCTTTGATTAACTACGATTTTAATTATATCACATTTGCGTTTCTTTGTCAATTATATGGCGTATTTTTGGCTAAAAACAAATAAAAAGACGATATACTATCTACCGTCTTTTCCGCCAATTTTAGCTTATTTTAGGCTTATATACGCCACCATTGCCTCCACTTCATTCGGTTTATCCCGGCGCCAGGAAAAATATTTCTTATCCTCGCAGTAAGTGCACTCCGGGCTGAATTCCAGCTTTTCCCTCTCAAGACCAGCCGTCAGTAATTGCTCCATAATTATTCCAGCCAAATCGACGTAGGTCTTCCCCTCTCTATTAATAATAAATTGCGGATAGCTACTAAATTTTTCCGCCACCTCACTTTGCACTTCAAAATGACAGGCACGCAAATGCGGCCCAACGAAAACTTGCAAATCTTTCGCCTCGCTGTGAAAATTTTTCTGAAAAGCCTGAATGGTCGCGTCAATAATCCCACCCTGCACATCGCGCCAACCGGCGTGAGCCAAGGCGATTACTTTTTTCACTGGATCATAAAAATAAATAGGTGCGCAATCGGCGACGGCAATAGACAGGGTCAGGCCTTTTTCCTGAGTGACTAAAACATCCACGCCGGCAATAATTTGTCCCGCCTCTTCTAGACCGACAACCTTGACCTGCACACCATCCGCCTGCACGGCGGAAACCATTTTTTCGGGATCTATTCCGAGAGAATTTAAAAAATTATGGCGATTAAGCGCGGTCACGTCCGGCTCGCGCGAAGACAATCTCATCTTGCCATCTTTCTTTTCGGAGAGGCCAAAAATTATTTCAGGAAAACTTTTCAGCATATTATTGTTCAAAAGTAATAGTTTTAAATCTTTCCGTGAGCGCCGCAACTTCGCGAACCAGCTCATCGCTCAGCGCCAGTCTGGCAATTTGGTAAAAGTCATGCGCCGAGAGAAAACGTAGAATTTTAATCGCTTCCCAGGAGATGCGCGGCAAGACTTCGTGACGCTCTTGAAAAAGGCGGTCGGCGCAGGCCGGACAAACGATTCCGCCCTTCAAAGCATCAAAGCGATTATCTTCTTCTGAGAGCGTTTTGGCGCAAACGAGACAAGTCTCCAGACGTGGCGCATAACCCAGCTCGGCCATCACCTTCCAGACAAAAGCGGCGAGAAGAATTTCACCCTTTTCCTTGCTCAAGTCAGCCACGCGGCGGTCCAAGTATTCCAAGAAGCTTTCGGTTAAAAAAAATAATTCAGCGTCCGGTTCGCCCTCTTTGGTTAACTTGTCCAAAACCGACAAGGCGGCGCCGGCATAAAATAGCCGGTTCAAATCCTGGCCGACCTTGAGGCGGGAATCCAAAGAACGCGCCGCCCCGAGATAATCGCGGCGACCCTTAATGATCATTGCTTCAATTAAAGAAAAAGGTTCGATGTGACCGGCTAGTTTGGAGGCCGGGCGCTCTGCGCCGCGCACCACCAAATTGAGCTTACCGAAGTCGCGGGTATAAAGAACGACCGCACGATCATATTCCTTGAACGGGCGGCGTTTAATGACTATTCCGAGGGTGTTTTTAGTTTCTTCCTTGGGCATCTAAGTAATTTTGAAGAATGAGGGCGGCGGCAATTTCGTCGCGGCCAGCGGTCATTTTTTTGTGGCCACCGAGCGCATCGGCTGCCTTGCTGGACAAGCGTTCGTCGATTTCAATAATTGGCAAAGCTATTTCTTTTTGGAGAGCGCTTAAAAAATCGAGGTAGCCGGCTGTGAGCGGCAAATCCTGGTCGCCGGACATTTTTTCCGGCCGGCCGATAATAATTTCGTCAATTTCTTCGGCCTGAATAATCGCCAAAATCTCCGCCAAAGAGGCGGCGGTTTTGAAGGGCAAGGCCATTTTCGTTTCGGTGTCGCCAGTGGCTAGCCCGAGACGTTTTTCGCCCCAATCAATTCCTAAATATTTTTTTTCTTCCATATTAAGCCAGAGTTAAGATATCACAGCCGTTTTCGGTGACGACCACGGTGTGCTCAAAGTGGGCACTTAGACTGCCGTCGGTCGTTTTGATGGTCATTTTATTTTCTGGGTCCACTTTGACCCGCCAAGTGCCAGCGTTAATCATCGGCTCCACGGCAATCACCATCCCGACCTGCAAAGGAATGTTTGCCGGATCATGAACGGGGATTTCGTAGTGAAAAACTTCCGGCTCTTCATGGGCAAAATAGCCGACGCCGTGGCCAACCAAGTCGCGCACTACACCGTAGCCGTGGCGCTCAGCGTGATCTTGGATGATTTTTCCCAAAGCGCTCATGCGCAAGCCCGGTTTGATGGCTTTGAGGCCGATTTCCAGGCACTCGCGCGTCACCTGCAAAAGTTTCTTGGCCTCACCGCTGATTTTTCCGACCGCGAAAGTGGCCGACATGTCCGTGAAAAATCCGCCCTGTTCGGAATAAGGATTTTTGGGCAAATTAAATTGCGTGCGGATTTCTTCTTTAATCGGCCATTCCATCCCCAGATCAATATCCACAATGTCGCCGGATTGCAGGATTCTTCCCGGGGTGGCGGTGCCGTGCACTACTTCGTCGTTAATAGAAATGCAAAGCATGTCGGGGAAAAATATTCCGCCGCCCATCGGATAATTTTTGAAAGCCGGACGGGCGCCAGCATCATCCGCCATTTTACAAGCTAAAGCCTCCAAGTCGGCCGTGTTGGCTCCGGGTTTTATTTCCGCGGCCACCGCCTTCAAAATGGCGTTCAGTATTTTTCCGCCTTCGCGAATTGCTCGGATTTCTTCAGGATTTTTGATTAATTTAGACATGAGATAATTTATTATTTTTCTTTTTCGCCAAGCGGCTTTCGCGCAGAGAAAGACTTAAAAATATTACTAATAATAAAACCGTGTTGAGCGGCGCCACCCAGAACGGAAATTCTCGGCCGAAACTTTCGGCCATCATGATGGCGCCCAAGAATCCGATGGAATACATCGCGCCGTTTTTGAGATAGGCAAATTTGGCAATCAGGTCAATGCCTCGCACCGTGAATTCACGCACCACATAGGCGCCCAAGCCGTTGCCGATGATGATAAGCGGCACAGCCATCGTGAAAGCGAAGGCGCCGATGACGCCGTCAATAGAGAAAGAAGCGTCCAGAATTTCTAAGTATAGAATCTTACTCCAAGCACTCATACTCGAGCCTTTCATCAATTGTTTTTCGGTGGCTTCGGCATTTTTCTTGAAACCGTCGGTGATGAAAAAGGCGGAAACGCCGATGGTGGCCGCGAGCGCCATGGCCGGATTGTGCTTGAGGGCTAAGAATATTATGCCAGTGGTTAAAACGGAGGTAACCGCATAGAACCAGGCGCCCTGACGATGAATGAAACCCTCAGCCAAAAAAGCATATTTCTTCTCTTCCAAAAATAGCCAGGCTAAAGCCGTGAGCAATAGATACATGCCGCCGCCAATGAGCAGAAGAGGCTTGGAAGCCTCCATGGAAGCCTTAACCATCTCACTGCCGGAAAAAGTGGCGCTCCAGACTTGAGCGAGCGAAAGACTCGGATTAACTGCCCAAACGATGACAAAGGGCAATAAGCCGCGCACCGCCAAGACCGCAAAAAGCAAGCCCCAGAACAAGAAAATCTTCCGGTATTTTTCCGGCATGGTCTTGAGGATATGGGCGTTCACAATCGCGTTGTCCACGCTGCTAATAATCTCAAACAGGCAAAGGCCGAAAATAGTAATCAAAATAGTCCACATAATATGGCTTTTAATAATACTTAGACTTGTAAAACCCTAATATTATAGCATTTAAAAACGCGAAAAGAAAGGCGCGCTCTCCGGCGCTGATATTGACCAAAATACTAGTTTATTGTAAGATAGTGATAATTAAGGACTTTAACAAACAAATTTCGCTGGCGTTAATTATTGAGCTCATTTATCGAAAAATGCGTTCTTAGTTAACGCCAGTATTAATTTTATAAAAAAATAGCGATGGAAAATAATGACGAAATAGAACAGCAAGTAAATATTTACAATTGCCTAATGGAAATAATTGAGAGACTTGAAACAATCGGCGCGGGCGGCGTAGAGATTTGCAGCCAGCCGGTTAGCCTCCTGTCCGCTATTTTTGTGGACGAAGAAAGCGGAAACATCCGCCGCGCGATGCCCATTGAAAAAATCTCCGTTCGCGGTTTCGTGAAGGAGATTGCTGGCGCCGAACAAAAATTTGCCCATTTATCTTTGATTATTAATGGCCATGAAATTCCCTTTGCGGCGCGTAATAGCCGAAGCTTGTGCCCGGCTTTCATTGATTGGGAAAAATTAGCCATCGTCAAAATGAAAGGAATGTCCAGCATTTTTCGCTTGGAATTTTCCTGCGAAAAAGATCTGAAAATTGTGACGGACTTTGCCGGCAAAGCGGTTGATTATTTTAACGATTTTTCTTCAGAGAAAATGAAGATGGCGGTTTATTTAAACGGCCTGCGGAATACTTGAGGCCCCTTTGAAAAAGAATTTTCTCGCAAAAAGACCACCCAAATGGATGGTCTTTTTTAATATTTTTTCTTTAATATTACACTAAATCCCGTCGTATTCGCGCATCGTCATTTGGGCTTCGATCTGCTTGACGGTTTCAATAACCACGGCGACGACGATGAGCAAGCTGGTGCCGCCGATGGAGAAGGCTTGGACGCCGGAAAAGTATTTGGCGATGAGCGGTAAAACGGCAATCAAGCCCAAGAAGACCGCGCCCGCGAAAATGATTTTGTGGGTGGTGTAGGCGAGGTATTCAGCAGTGTGCTTCCCTGGTCTGATACCCGGGATGAAGCCGCCCTGCTTCTGAAGATTTTCCGCCACCTGGTCGGGATGAAAAACAATTTCGGTGTAGAAATAGGTGAAAGCGAAAACCAAAATGAAATAGATGATACCGTAGAAAAGTTGATTGTTAAATAAATCTATCACGTGCTGGGAAAACTGCGCCAACCACAAACTGCGGGCATGGACGGTGAATTGAGCAATCATGGATGGAAATAGGACCACGGAAATGGCAAAGATGATCGGAATCACGCCAGCCATGTTAACGCGCAAAGGCAAGTGGCTGGAAGAACCGCCGAAAGCGCGGTTGCCGCGGATTTGGCGGGCATATTGAACCGGAATATTGCGCTGGCCTTCATTGATGATAACGACGCCGATAATGGTGATTAAACCGACCACCAAGAAACCGAGGAGCATATAGAGCTGGCCGAAATCAAAGGTCTGGGAAATTTGGCTCACTTTCTGCGGAATGACCGCGACGATAC
This sequence comes from Candidatus Falkowiibacteriota bacterium, assembly GCA_903839955.1. GTDB lineage: Bacteria > Patescibacteriota > Patescibacteriia > Patescibacteriales > UBA12465 > CAINDR01. Next base: position 17,612 of record CAIMEI010000077.1, read on the forward strand.
CGGCAAAAATCAACAAGGAAATACCGTTGCCGATTTTCTTTTCGGTGATCAGTTCGCCGATCCACATCAAGAAAACGGTGCCGGCGGTGATGGTGATAACGATTGCTATCATGTCAAAAGGAGAAACCGCACCCAAGATACCGCTCGCTGAACGGCGAAGTAGGGCAATCATGCCGTAGGCCTGCATGGCGGCCAAAGGAACGGTGGCCCAGCGGGTCCACATGTTGATTTTCTGGCGGCCGGCTTCTTCTTTTTGCATCTCTTCAATTTTGGGTATAACCATACCGAGAAGCTGGAAGATGATGGAAGAGGTGATGTAAGGAGCAATACCCATCATGACGATGGAAAAGTTCTGCATGCCGCCGCCGGAAAAGAGGTTCATCATGCCGAGAATCTGATTGTTATCAAATAAGTTTTTCAAGGCCACGGAATTAACACCAGGAATCGGGATATGGGCGGCTAAACGGAAAATTACCAGCATCGCGAGGACAAACAAAATGCTCTGACGCAAATCTTTAGCCTTCCAAATTTGATGTAATTTTTCAAACATATGAAGCAATACAAAGCCATCGCGAGAACGCGACGGACTTTGCGATTATAATTGAGTTTTTACTGGTTCGCTTAGCTTAACGCCTTCAAATTTGACTTTGACGGTTAATTTTTCCTTGCCTAAAATCTTGACGGGTAAAGAATTTCTGGAAACCAAGCCTTTTTCAAAAAGAGTGGCGGTGCTGACGATTTCGCCGTCTTTGAAGTTGGCGTTAATCACCTTGACGTTCACGACTTGATTTTTCGGCTGCAAGGATTTGAAGCCGCGATTCTTTGGCAGCTGCAATAATTGCTGCTTCATACCCAAGCGTTTCAGATTACTGACGCCGGAACGGGATTTTTGGCCTTTCAAACCGCGAGTGCTATAAGTACCGTGTCCGGAAGCGTTGCCGCGGCCGACTCGTTTGCGATTCTTTTTGCCGCTGGAAGCGGGTATGGAGTGAAGTGACAACATACAGTTTATGATGAAATTTAATTTAGATAATTATTCTTTTTCGGCAACAACCGGTTCTTTGACGGCTACTTTTTCTTCGGTGTTGGATTTTCTGGTTCTTAGTTCGGATAAAGCTTTAATGGTGCAACGAGCATTGTTCAGCTTGTTGTTGCCGCCCAAAGTTTTACTGGTGACATTGTTGACGCCGGCCAGCTCCAAAATTACGCGCGCGACGCCGCCGGCAATGATGCCTTTACCTTTTTTGGCGGGTTTAAAAATGATGCGGGAAGCACCGGCGTGGCCGAGAACTTCGTGGGGGATGGTTTCGTTAACCATTACCACTGTGATCATGTTCTTTTTGGCGCGGTTCACCGCTTTGTTGACCGCCATGGTCACATCAGCTCCTTTGCCGACGCCGACGCCGATTTTTCCTTTGCGGTCACCGATGGCGACGCAGGTGCGGAAGTTCATTCTTTTACCGCCGGCCATCACGCGAGTAACACGGGCGACATCCAAAATGCGCTGTTCAAATTCATCGCGCGGTTTTTCACGGTCATTGCCGCCTCGTCTCGGGCCGCGGCTACCGCCACGATTCCCTTCCGAGCGATTTCCACCGGGACCGCGTCTTTTATCGCCAGTAGCATTGCCAGCCGGAGCAGCAGTTGCTGGTTTATTTTCAATAGTTTGAGTTTTTACTTCGTCAGACATAAATATAAATTTAAGGCTTTAGTTTAAGGTTAGCACACGATGCCCGCTTCACGCAAAGCTTCGGCCACCGCTTGCACGCGGCCGTGGTAGCGATTGGCGCCGCGGTCAAAAACGATCGTGGTGACGCCAGCGGCTTTGGCTTTTTCGGCCATCAATTTGCCGGCTTCGCGGGAAATTTCGGTTTTGGTGCCCTTGGTTTTCACTTCGCGGGTATTCACGCTCGCTAAAGTTTTTCCTAAAACATCGTCAATCAATTGCAGATTCATGCCGCGCAAAGAGCGGAAAACGCTCAAGCGGGGACGAGCGGCGGTGCCGCTGATCTTGGAACGAATTTTGCGGTGCAGACGCTGTTTTTTTTCTTGGAGGGCTTTTTGGGTATTCATATTATTTCACAAAATGCTAATTATTTACCTTTGGCGGCGGATTTGCCGGCCTTGCGTCTGATGACTTCGGTGGAATATTTCACGCCCTTGCCTTTATAAGGCTCTGGCTGGCGGAACTTGCGGACTTTGTAGGCGGTGTTGCCGAGTAGTTCGTTGTCGATACCGGACAAAGTGATGGTGTTGCCTTCCACGATGGCGTTGATTCCTTCGGGAAGAGCGAATTCAATCGGGTGAGAGTAGCCCAAGCTCAAATTGAGCTGGCGGCCGGCCACATTGGCGCGATAACCAACGCCGTTGATTTCTAATTTTTGGCGAAGCCGACGGAAACGCCGGTGACCATGTTATTGATTAAGCCGCGGAATAAGCCCCAGAAAGCACGCTGTTTCGGTGCAGTGGTGTCTTCCACGGAAACCAGGATTTCTTTTTCATTAATGGTCAGCAAAACCGGTTTTTTGATTTCGCGCTTCAATTCCCCTTTCGGGCCTTTGACCGTTAAAATATTATTATCCAGAGAGACGCTAACGCCTGCCGGCAGAGTAATTGCTAATTTTCCTAATCGTGACATATATTTAAAATTCTATTAGTAATTAGAAGATTTCGCCGAGCACTTCGCCGCCGACTTTCTCTTTGCGCGCTTCGCGATTAGTCATCAGACCGCGAGAAGTGGACAAAATAGCCATACCGAAGTTGTTTAAAACGGTCGGGACGTGGTCTTTGTCAACATAAACCCGGAGACCAGGCTTGCTGATTCTCTTGATGGCGCTGATGCTCGGGCGGCCGCTTTTCTGATATTTCAAAACGATTCGCAGTTCGTCAAAACCAGCCTTCTTGCCAGGAGTAGCCGGAGAAAGCACTTCGGCCTTCTTCACCCAGCCTTCTTTCTCCATGATTTTGGCAATTTCAAGCTTGATCTTGCTCAAAGGCAGAACGATTTCAGCCTTTTTGACGGCCGAAGCGTTTCTGATTCTGGTGAACATGTCTGCGATTGGATCTGTCATATTTTTTCAATAATAATATTTTTATCTTTAAAACCGGGGCCGGAATTACCAGCTGGATTTTGTGATACCCGGTAAATCACCGTTATTGGCTAATTCACGAAAACAAATACGGCAAAGACCGAAGTCGCGCATGTAGCCGTGGTTGCGGCCGCAGCGCCAGCAACGATTGATTTTTCTCGTGGAAAATTTTGGTTTTCTTTTTGCTTTAACGATTAATGCAGTTCTTGCCATATTAATTAGTGATTATTGGTTCTTTTTGAAAGGGAAACCAAGCAGTTTAAATAATTCCAAGCCTTCTTCACGGTTTCTGGCGCTAGTCGCGATGCAAACCTCTAAACCGAAAACATTGTCGGCGTCTTCTGCTGTGATTTCTGGGAAACAAGTCTGTTCCTTGAAACCGATGGTGATGTTGCCTTTTTCATCAATGGATTTGTCGCTGATACCGCGGAAATCGCGCACGCGCGGGAAGGTGATATTCACCAATTTGTTCAGGAAGTCATTCATCCGCTGGCCGCGCAAAGTAACAGTGGAGCCGATAACCATGCCTTCTCTGATTTTGAAAGCGGAGATGGATTTCTTGGCCTTGGACATCATCGGTTTTTGACCGGCGATTTTTTCCAAGCTTTTTTCCACGTTGGTCATGTATTCCTTCTCCTTGACGTGCTTACCGAAACCGACGTTCAAAACCACCTTGTTGATTTTTGGAACCAACACCTGGTTTTTGAAGCCGAATTTCTCCTTGAGGCTGGGAACGGCGACATTTTTATATTGTTCTTTGATGTTAATCATATTGATTATTTTAGACTGTCAGGGATTATTCAATGGTTTCGCCGCATTTTTTGCAGACGCGGAATTTCTGATCTTTTTTGCCCGCTTCGCCTTTAACGATTTTGGAGGCGAGGCGAGTCTGCTTGCCGCATTTCGGGCAAACAATGGCGACGTTGGAAAGATTCACAAAAGACGGGAATTCAATGCGCTGGCCCTTTTCACCGGCGCGGCGCGGTCGCAAGTGTTTGACTAAAATATTCAAACCCTCAACGCTAACGCGGCCTTCCTCAGGCAAGATTTGCAAGACTTTACCAGCCTTACCCTTATCCTTACCAGCTAAAATTTTTACTTTATCTCCTTTTTTGATTGGCATATTTTTGAAAACTTTTAAGCTCTTTCCGGGTTATTATAAGACTTCCGGAGCCAGCGAAGCGATTTTTACGAAACCAGCGCGGCGAACTTCACGAGCCACTGGACCAAAGATTCTGGTTCCCTTCGGATCCTTCTTTTCTTTATCAACAATCACCACGCAAGCGTTGTCGTCAAAACGCAAATAGGAACCATCTTGGCGGCGGATTTCTTTCTTGGTGCGGACAACCACAGCCTTGATGATGTCGCCTTTTTTGATGGCAGCATGCGGTACGGCGGATTGGACAGCGCAGACAATGATATCGCCGACGCGGGCATAACGCTTTCGATAGCCACCGGAAACTTTGATGCACATCACTTCCTTGGCGCCGGAATTGTCGGCAGCTTTTAATACAGTTTGAACTTGGATCATATCTTTACAATTATTTGATTACTCTCCAGCGTTTGTCGCGGCTCATCGGCCGGCACTCCACGAAAGTAACCTTATCACCAGTTTTGAATTCATTCTTTTCATCGTGCACTTTATAGCGGTCGCTGACGGTGAATCTTTTTTTATATTTCGGGTCAAGCTTAACGCGCTCCACCAAAACGACGATGGTTTTGTCGTTTTTATTGCTCACCACGACGCCGCTGAATTTTTTGCGGATAGTCTCCTTTTCGGGAGCGGCGACAGGAGCAAGACGCTTTGGCTGGCTAGCCTTTCTGGAGGCCAGTTTGACAGCGTCAGCTTTGACAGTTTTTTTGGCGGTTTTTTTCTCGGCCATATGATTAATTATTTTTGTTTATTTAGCAAAGTGAAAACCTGGGCGACCAAAGCTTTGGTGGCGCGGATTTCACGGACGTTTTTGAGCTGTTTGTTGGAGTCTTTGAAACGCAGTTCACGTAGTTTTTCACGAGAATCGGCCAAGAGCTTGTGGAGTTCGCTGACGCTTTTTTGTTGTAGTTCTTTAAATTCCATATTACTTGAAAATTATCGTGTTTACTCTTTAGTGACAAAAGCGCATTTGACCGGCAGCTTGTGGCTGGCGCGTTCCATGGCTTCTTTGGCGGCGGCGGCATCGACGCCTTCCATTTCAAACATCACGGTTCCTGGTTTGACACAAGCGACATAGTGATCCACCGAACCTTTACCTTTACCCATCGGGATTTCTCCACCTTTGACGGTGACTGGTTTGTCCGGGAAGATGCGGATCCAAATTTTTCCGCCTTTCTTCACATATCTGGTCAAAACACGGCGCGCGGATTCAATCTGACGAGCGGTAATCCAGTGAGCGTCCAGAGTTTTGAGACCATAGCTGCCGAAACTGACCTTGATCATGCGAGTCGCGACACCGCCGCGGCGGCGTTTGTGATCCTTTCGATATTTGGTTTTCTTTGGCATTAACATATTTCTTGTCTTGCTTTAAAAAGCTAATTAATTCTGAAGCACTTCTCCTTTGGATTCTTTGTCTTTTTCAAAGATTTCACCGCGGTAGATCCAAGCTTTGATGCCGATCGCGCCATAGGTGGTGTGAGCGGCGCCGCGAGCGTAGTCGATGTCGGCGCGCAGAGTGTGCAAAGGTACTTTTCCAAAAACTAGTTTCTCGGTGCGAGCGATTTCCGCACCGTTTAAACGGCCAGAAACCACCACTTTCACGCCTTGAGCCCCGCCGCGTTCCACGCGGCCAAGCGCCTGCTTCATCACCTTGCGGAAAGGAACGCGCTTCTCAATTTCCAAAATCATGGACTGAACTAGAATCTGTGCGCTCAAGTTCGGGCGAGCTACTTCCTTGATGTTCAAAGTGATTTCTCCAGGACGGAAGGTCTTCAAAAATTTGGTGTGGAGCTTTTTCTTCAGCTCTTCTACGCCGTTCCCGCCGCGACCGATAATCAAGCCCGGTTTGCCGGTCCAAATATCAACTTGCATTTTATTGCTGTTGCGGACGATTTCTACTTTATCGATGCCTGCCTCCTTAAATTCCTTAATCATGTATTTGCGAACAGCAATATCTTGCTTGATCGCTTTAATGTAGTCGTCGCCAGCCTTGAACCATACTGAAGGCCAAGTCTTGGTGACGCCCATGCGGAATATTTTTGGATTTACTTTTCTGCCCATAGATCGTGTAATTAGTTTGAGTCAATATTTTTAGGCTTAACCGACTTTGCGGTTAAAAACTTTTTTAGTGAAACCGGCGCCGCCTTTGGCTTCTTTTTTGGCGGTGTTCTTTTCGGTTTTTTCAGCATCACCTTTCTTGACGGATTTCTTAGCTTCATCGGCGATTGCTTCCAATTTTACTGGCGCTTCAGCCTTTTCCGTCTTTTTCTTGGTGGCGCCGCTTTCGCGGATTTCCGCCAGGGTCAAGTGAATGTGGCAGGAGCGCTTGCGGATGGTGGTGGCGCGGCCGTGAGCTCTGGGCATCCAGCGCTTCAGGGTCTGACCTTCATCAACCATCACCGATTTAACCAAGAGGTTGTCGCGGCCGATGCTATAAAGATTGTCAGCGTTAGCCACTGCAGATTCAATCAATTTCTTGAGGGGTTCGGCGGCCAACTTATTGGCAAAACGGAGCTGATTGACGGCTTTATCAACCGGCATCTTCCGAACCAAGTCCGCCACCAAGCGCACCTTGCGCGGCGACATTCTCAACTGGTTTAAACTAGCTTTTATTTCCATAGGATTGGTGATTA
>CAIMEI010000078.1 GCA_903839955.1 Candidatus Falkowiibacteriota bacterium
AAAAAATACCAAGCGTCCGAAAAAAAATATTTTTAGGCAGCGCTTGGCGCGCGATAATTTTTTTGGCTTGAAATTAACCATTATTTTGGTAATTTTGGCCTATATTTTCGTCGCTTTCGCCGCGGTGGTCGGGGGCTTTGTCGGCTTTCAAGATGTTTTTGTTTTGGATAGCCGGATTGATGCGCTGATGGTAGCGATGCGCACGCCCGGCTTGGTCACTTTTTTCTTGATGGTCACTTCGCTGGCTCTGCCGCAATTTGCGGCGGGCGTTGGCGCGGCTTTGGCGGTCATTCTCCTAGCCTACCAGAAAAAACGTCTTTTCTTTTGGCCCTTCATTATTTCCTTTGGTGGCGGCATTATCACTAATTACTTGAGTAAATTAAGCTTGGAAAGAAGTCGGCCGGCAGGGGCAGTATATTCTGAGAGCGGCTATTCTTTCCCCAGTGGCCACGCGACCACGGCCGTCGTGCTTTATGGCTTTATCATCTACTATCTATTGAGAAAGAATATTTCGCGCGCCGCCAAGAATTTTGTGGTGGTTTTCGGAGTAATCTTAATTCTGGCGATCGGTTTTTCCCGGCTCTATCTGGGTGTTCACTTCTTCAGCGATGTCATTGGCGGCTATTTGCTCGGTTTGGTTTGGCTCTGCGCCGGCATTGGCTTGGCCGAGTGGCATCTGGACAAGCGAAGCAAGGGAGTAATTATAAAATAAGTAATCTCCCCGTTTTTATTGACCGAAAACAAATTTAGTGGTATTTTAAAGGCAAATAAAAGTTTTATTCTATGGCCCAAGCAAAAAAAGTTCAGCCAGTAAAAAAATCGGCCGGCGGCTCGTCGCTGAAAGATTTTTTCGTGCCGCACGAAGGTAATAATTATCGGCCGCGGGCTTTGCGTCCGAAGCGCTTGTGGTTCCACGTGGGAGCCGCTTTGGCGATTAAAGGATTACTGATTATTTTAGTTTCATCTTACCCAATGATCGCTTGGATGGCGCCGGATGTTTTTACGGCCGAAGAAGGGAAGATCATTACCCTCACCAATGATTTGCGAAAGAGCCTTTCTCTGGGGGCTTTGACTGAAAACACCAAGCTGGACATCGCCGCCGACAAAAAAGTTCAGGACATGTTTATCAACCAATATTTCGCCCACGTCAGTCCGAAGAATCTGGACCTGGATTATTTTCTGCAGTTCGCCAGTTATAAAAATTATTTGACGGTCGGTGAAAACTTGGCGATGGGCTATGACAATGCCGCCGACGTCATGGCGGCCTGGGAGAAAAGCCCGACGCACTACAGCAATTTAGTTGATCCTAATTTCACGCAGATTGGCGTGTCTTTGGCGGCTGGCACCTACAAAGACCAGGACACGGTTTTGGCCGCCCAATATTTTGGCCTGCCGCAGACCGTCAGCCAAATCGCCGAACCGACCGTGAAGGTCAAAAAGAGCATCGAAAAGCGCTCTCGTTTAGGCAAAAAAACCGTTTTGGGCGCCACGGAAACCATCATCAAAGGGGAGGCCACTAGCACGATGGCTAGCGTCCAGACTTCGCTGAAGAGCGCCCAGGTAATCGTCAGCCAGCCCGCTGGCAACAAAGACGATCAGGTGGTGCGGGTGAGTGCGATTTTTCCGGCCGGTACCAGCATGGTGCATGCGCAAGTTTTGGGAAATGACATTGAAATGTCTCCCGTCGGCGACGCCCAGAGTGAAACGGAGTGGACGGGGCAGAGCATCATTCAAAACGACAACAAAAGCATTACTCCCCCCAGCATCTCCTTTGTTGACCCCAGCGGCCGCTTGCAGCGGGTGGATGTCAGCAATAACAATATCCAGCCGCAAAAGGCTTCGGTCACTTCCCAATATTTGCTTTTCAAAAATTCTCCGAATGAAGATCTGGGCCAGATTTTTAATATCAGTTCCATCTATTTCAAAATCATTCTCGGCCTAGCAATATTCACCATTTTACTCAATATTTTAATCGCTCTCTGGCACAAGCGCCGCCCGAAGCTGATTATTTCCAGTTTTTTCCTGGTGTTGTTTTTGGCGCTGATGATAATTTTTTAATTATTTTTCCAAAGTGCTCAGCAAGATTCGCGCCGACAAGTTCATCCGGAACAATATCATCTTCTTTTTCGGCTCCATGGCGGTCGCCTTTTTGAATTACTTGTACCATCCAGTTTTAGGAAGAATGATGAGCGTGGAAGATTTCGGGGAAGTGCAGGCTTTTATTTCTGTCGGCT
>CAIMEI010000079.1 GCA_903839955.1 Candidatus Falkowiibacteriota bacterium
AAATAGTATCCGCATCGCCAACTAAGCAAAAACTTTTCTCAAGAAAAAACCGCCTTCAGGGCGGTTTTTTGCGGGCCAATTATTTTATAGGCCGTAGGCGACACAGCGCATCGAAAGAGAAGCGGCGAAGATTTCTTCGCAGAAAAATTGCGGTTCTTCATCTTTGGCGGCGCCGATGACGTAGAGCAGGGGGAGAAAATGTTCCGCCGTGGGCAAGGCTTCTTTGGCGAGGGGGTGTTTTTCAAAAGCAATTAGCGCCGGGTAGTCTTTTTTGACCAGGGCGTCTTTCACGAATTCATCAAAGTTCATGGCCCAAGGGAATGGCGCGCCGTGCCAGACGATTTCTCTGAGATTGTGGACCACGTTGCCGCTTCCCAAAATCAAAACACCTTCCGCGCGCAGGGCGCCTAATTCTTGGCCGAGGGCAAACATTTTTTCACGCGGCAATTCTTCGTCAAGGCTGATTTGTAGAACCGGGATATCGGCTTCTGGATACATCTGGGCGAGTACTGACCAGGCGCCGTGGTCCAGCCCCCAGTTTTGGTTAATTCTCACCGGCACGGTTTGGCATTGGGCGGCAATTTTTTCGGCTAATTCCGGATTGCCTGGCGCTTCATAGGAGAATTCGTAGAAATTTTCGGGAAAACCATAGAAATCGTGAATGGTTTCGGGATTGGCGGCGGCGGCCACGGAAGTTTCCTGCGCTTCACCTCTTACCCAATTGGTCCAGTGGGCGCTTACGACCACGATGCTTCGGGGTTTCGGAAAAGAGGCGGCCAGCTTTTTCCAAGCTTGGCTGAACTGGTTGTTTTCAAAAGCATTTTCCGGCGAGCCGTGGCCGACGAAAATTGCCGGCATTTTGTTAAAGGTGTTCATGAAGTTGATTATTTTAAAAATATTTTTTTATTGGGGCGAGAAAAAATTTTCAGGCCGCTTTTTGATATTAGCAAGAAGTGCGATAAAATAAAAGACACCCATATGCCCGCTTATTATCTCTACATTCTGCAGTGCGCGGATAACTCGCTTTATACCGGTATCACCACCGATGTGGCGCGTCGTTTTGGTGAGCACGCGCAAGGTGCCAAAGGAGCGAAATACACCAGCGCTCACGCGCCGCAAAAAATTGTTTATCAGCAAAAATTTCCCAATCGCTCTTCAGCTTCCATTGAAGAAGCGCGAATCAAAAAATTACGCCGGGAAGAGAAGTTGAAATTAATCGCCAGTCAATAAAAAAGAGCAGTTTGTCTGCTCTTTTGTTTTTTGATTCAATGTCGTTTTTTAATTAAGGTAAGCGATGCTTTTTGAAAAATTCAATATCAATTTTTAATTTCCCCTTTTTTGTTAGGAAGCCTGCTAGGCTTTCAATAAATTGCGGGTCAGCTAGAGAGTTTACCTGGTAGAGTATTTCTTCGCCCTCAATCGAATTATAAAAAGTTTTACCACAAAATAATTCCAGCCAAACACCGAGGGGCTTTGTATCTAGCCATTGCCGCTTTAGTTCTTCCAATGAAGGGAAGTTAATCAAGATTCGGCGCTTTTCTACGTACATAGTAATCCAATAAAGACCGTCTGTTTCTTCCAAGGAGCATTCTATGGAGACAGTCGGGCTAAAAGCCTCGATCTTTTCCTCTATTTGATAGCAAATTTCCCATAAAGTTTTTTCCCAATAAGCAAAGGGGTTAAGGATGATATCCTTTTCATCAGCTGTTTTTTCCATGACCATTTTATTTTAAATGAATATTCTAATTGACAGCGAAATATTATAATATTATTTAATTATTGTCAACTGTCCGTCTTTATGTCAATTTTTTGGGCATTTTCTGGGGAGAAAATTTTAAAAGATAATTTTCGCTTACGAAAAGCCAACAAAACAAAATTAATATAAAGCCAGGCTAGTTTATTGGTTAATATTTTCAAGGCGCTGGTTGGAAAATGTGGGTGTTGCTGGCAAAGCGCACAGTATTGCGCTTTTTTCAATAATATGTTAATTTTAAAGCCTCAAATAGTAATTTTAAAATTTAAGCATAATGAAGAAAAAACAAATTCCTCTTCCGCCACCGTCAGAAAAAGTGGAGGAAAATAATGAGGCTAATATTGAAGCTTGGAAGAAATATTTTCAAAATTTGTCACCAAGAATCCAGATTAAAATGCCGACTGCCGAAGAGTTGGAAACAACCAGAAAGGCCGTCGTAGAACATTTAACAATTGAGGGCAAATTGCTTGATTGGCCAGACATCAGCCAAGTTGCCTTTGCTTTGGCGATTGACTCAGCGCTGCCGGGACAGAAGGTGCGATTCCTAATCGATGACACTTATCTATTTTGTTATGGAGATCTGGCTTTTAGCCTCACTCACTTTGAAGCTGATGTTGACGAGGAGTGCCTCGACAAAGAAAGCGGGGATTTTATCGGCCTGAATTATTCGTTGGATTCCTTTAAAGGGGAAGACTTATTGTCCTATAAATTCATTGCCACTATAATTCTCAAGACCTTGAAACGTCTGGTCAAAGGCCAGGCAGTTAAAAATGTGCCGAAAAACATTTAAACTCGTTTTTAACAGTATTCACGATGCGCTCTGAATACTGTTTTTTAAAATCGGCAATTTGGGGTATAATTAGCACAGATAAGTGGCGGCGCTAATTATTAATTGATTATATGAAAAAATTTGCTTTGTATTTCGCCTGGTTTCTATCCCTCGCTTCCACGGCGGGCAGTCTGGCGGCCAGTTTATTTTTCGAACTCACTCCTTGCAATTTATGCTGGTATCAAAGAATTTTCATGTTCCCGCTGGTGATAATTATCGGCGTCGGCCTCTGGCGGAAAACTAAAGATTTAATATATTTTGTTTTGCCGCTCTCTTTGCTGGGCCTGGGTTTTGCCGCCTATCACAATCTGCTTCAATTGGGAGTGTTTCAGGAAAAAATAACAGTTTGCTCCATTGTCACCCCTTGCGTGGAAAGCGGGCCGCTGGTTTTCGGTCTCCTTTCTTTGCCGTTTTTGTCTTTACTCTCTTTTGTCCTAATTAGCGCCGGTATTATTTTTTCCCATTTTTACCGCCGAGAATAAATATGTCTAATTATTTCACTTTAATCACTGGCGGAGGCAGCGGCCTTGGCTACGAATTAGCCAAGCTTTTTGCAGTTGATAAGCATAATTTACTTCTCGTTGGCCGCCAAGAGGAAGATTTATTAAAAGCTCAGAAAGAATTATGCGAGAAATATCAGATTCAGGTGGAAATAATTTCTGCCGATCTTTCAAG
>CAIMEI010000080.1 GCA_903839955.1 Candidatus Falkowiibacteriota bacterium
GCCAATCTGCGCCAAGGGAAACTATTCCCTGCGCATCGAAGGCCGCCGCACCGGGGCCATTCAAAACTACGAAGCCATCGCCGGCAAAAGAATCGGCGAAGACTGGTTCCGCTTTGCCGCTGGAGTAATGAGCGAATATCGCAACAATCTCCGCCTCGCCCCATCCTTTGAATTTTACAAAGACTGGAAAGGCCGCCACGGAAGATTTGTTACCGAAGTTCGTTACGATATGCTCTACCAAGCCTGGAGCATATACTTAACCGCTAAGTACTAACCCTACCTATAAAAGCCGCAAAATTATTTGCGGCTTTTTCATAAAATCCGCTGATTATAGCGGGTTTTTTTGTTTATTGATATAATAGGCGGTGATGATATCGGCGACTCCCAAAATAAAATACCTTGATGGCTTGCGCGGATTAGCGGCGCTGATGGTTTTTTTGAACCACTTTCTAACCGCTTTTTATCCCGTCCTTTATTGGGGTCTGGCGACGCCGGAAAAATTCCGCAGCGGCTGGGGGCTTTTTATTTCCGGCTCGTTTTTCAATCTCATTTACAACGGCAACTTCGCAATTTGTCTTTTTTTCATCCTCAGTGGCTATGTCCTGAGCCAAAAATTTTTCCGAGAAAAAAAATTGACCATCATCAGCGCGGGCGCCCTCAAAAGATATCCGCGCCTTTTTATTCCCGTCTTCTGCTCCATGATCCTCGCTTTCGTGCTCCTAAAGTTTTCTCTGCTCCACAATCAAGAGGCCGCCGCCCTGAGCGGCTCTGATTGGTTTCGCTCCCTATTTTCCTTCCGGCCCGGTGGGAAAAATTTTCTCTACCAGGCCTTCTTCGGCGTCTTCTTCCAGCACCAGAGCGACTACAATCTTGCCCTCTGGACCATGACCTACGAATTTTTCGGCTCCTTTTTGGTCTTTGCTTTCAGCGCTATTTTCCTCAAGATTAGAAAAAAATCAGCTTTCTACCTGGTGCTGATTCTTTTTTTCCTAAAAACTTATTACCTGGCTTTTGCTCTCGGCCTTCTCTTGAGCGACTTGCATGCCCGGCGCCATAATATTTTTCAAGAATTAGAAAAACGCCAATATCTCCTCTGGCCCCTACTGGCGCTAGGAATTTTCCTGGGCTCCTACCCCACAAACATCGCCACCAGCGGCACAATTTACGGCTTTTTCAATATTTTCGGCCTCAGCTATTTAGTCATTCTCCTGCACACCCTCGGTGCCTTCTTGGTGATGCTCACTCTCTTAAGTTCTACCCGAATGCAAAATTTTTTCGCCGCCCGGCCCTTCAATTTTTTGGGAAAAATTTCTTTCTCCTTCTACTTGATCCACCTGATTTTCATCTGTTCTTTCTCCAGTTTTCTCTTTGTCTGGCTGGCTAATTATTTGCCCTATAATCTGAATTTTCTCGTCACTTTCGCCGTTACGGTGCCCTTATTATTTATTTTAGCTAATCTATTTTATCGTTTCGTTGATCGGCCGGCGATTGATTTCTCCAGGCGCTTGGCCGGCTGGCTGACGAAGAAAAATTAAAAAAGAGCGGTCAATATGACTGCTCTTCGGGGCTTCTAAAATAAAAAAGACTATTTTTAGCTCCCCTTTCTTTATCCAAAAAAACATTAACCTCTTCAATCATCACCTTAATAATGTCTGAAAAATAGCTAACGGAAAAACGCTTAAACATTTTTCTGATGTTGGATTTTTCCAAAGACTCACTTTTTTTGGATAATGCCAAAAAAGCAAGATAAGTTTCCCGGTCAGCAAAAACCCGGAAGTACTCTTGAATCTTACTAACTTCTTCGGCGAATAATTCTTTTTCCTGTTTGCTTCCCAGCATCAGCGCTAGGCAGGAAAAGTAATCCAACATAATTTCTGTTTGTTTCTTGTAAATCACTCCAACCTGATATCTGGCTAACACCCAGCGGATTGAAGCAAAAGTTTTTTTAATGGCCTCCACTCTTTTCATGATATTTCCTCCTTTTTTAAATGAACGTTATTAACCGTGAATTACTAAAATTAGCACTCCAAAGGGCAGCCGTCAAACCGGACTGGCCTTAAAACAGACTCTTCTTTTTCTGATTCAAAAAACCTTCAGTAATTTTCTTCTTCTCTTTCGGCTTCAGCGCCTGAAACCAAAGCAAATCTTTCTTCGAATATTCGCGCAATTTTCCATCAAGCGCCAAAACTTTTTCGTCCACTCGGAGCGCCAGATGATTAATGCCAAGCAGGCGGATGCCGGCCAGCGAACGGACGCGCGACAAGGCCACGTAGCCCATCCCAAATTCAAAAGAGCGGCTCAAATCAATTTCCGCACAATCCAAACTCATTCCCTGGCTCTTGTGAATAGTGATGGCCCAGGCCAAACGAAGCGGTACTTGAGAGAGCGAAGCCAAGGTTTCATTATCCTCACCGACGCGCCAAGTTTCCGGCCGCGCTGCAATCAGGGCACCGCGCAAAGTTTTCACAATCGGAAAACCATCCTCATCAAAGCCGACCACTTCCCCCACGGTGCCATTAACAAAACCGCGGGTAAAATTATTGCGGACAAACATCACAATCGCGCCGACCTTCAGCTCTAATTTTTCCGGTGCCAAACAGCCATCTTTGATTTTCTTCACCAAATTTGCTGGACCGTGCGCCTTCATCTCGTAATAACGCGGCGGCTGGGAAATTTTTTCTAGTTCAAAAATATTATGCGCGTCTACTTTTTGATTATGGGTAAATAATTTTGTCGGCGAAAGCGGAAAATCCAAGTCCGCCTCCAGACGTTCCGCCAAAACCGCCAGAGTTTTCTCCGGAAAACGATTAGCGCGGATGTCGGCGAGCACCTTGGAAAAACGCGCATCGTCCTGACGGAATTGTTCCTCCAAATAACAAATTCTCAGTTTCAACTCCTGCCAGGCCTCTGACTCAAAAACGGTTTCGCTGCTTTCTTCGCCGTGGCGCACTGGCGGCAACTGAAAAAAGTCGCCGCACAAAATCACCTGCAGGCCGCCAAAAGGCCGTAAATCCGCCCGCAAAGCGCGGCAGACCGTATCCACCAAATCAAAGCGCTTGGCGTCCAGCATGGAAATTTCATCAATAATCAAAACGCGCGCCGTTTTTACGCGTTCCGCCGTCGGCTGATTGTGAATAATTTTTTTGAGCTTGCGCTGATCCAAGCGGTCTTCAATACCAATGCCGCACCAAGAATGAATGGTTCGTCCGTCCAGGTGGGTGGCGGCGATACCCGTGGAAGCGGTCACTCCGACCGTGATTTTCTTTTCCTTGAGATACTCCAGGTATTTATTTAACAAAAAAGTCTTGCCGCAACCGGCTGGGCCGGTTAAAAAAATATTCTCGCCCGTTTTTATTATTTCCAACGCTTCTTTCTGTGTCATTTACCTTAAATCTTAATCTGAATTAATTGGCCGATCTTTTTTTCCGCCGTTTCTTTTGTTAGACCGACTTTTGAAAGTGGCCAGACTAAATCAAAATAAAATTCCGTTTTCAATCTAACCTGGTCATCAAAAACCGCCTCCAAAATCACCGGCAATTCCTGGCCCGCCAATTCTTTCATTATTTTCTGGCGATATTTTTCTTCTAATTTATCCGATAAATCTCTCAATTCTCGCGCCCTTCTTTTAATTTCTCGGCTTTCAATTTTATTCGGCATGGTAAAAGCCGGCGTCTTTTCGTGCGCCGAAAAAGGGAAAACATGAATCTTACTAAAACCGATTTCGGCCGCGAATTCTAGGGTTTTTTGAAAATCATCCTCAGTCGCTCCCGGGAAACCAACGATAATGTCCGTCGTCAAAGCGATTAGCGGCAAATTTTGACGCAAAGCGGCCACGCGGGCGCGAAAATATTCCGTGTCGTAGGGACGGCGCATTAATTTTAAAATTTTATCGGACCCGGACTGTAAAGAAATATGCAGGTGCTGACAAATCTGCGGATTATTTTTCATCAGAGAAATTAATTCATCATCGACTTCGTTGATTTCAATAGAACTCAAACGAATTCTTCCCAAACCCGGCAAAGCCAAGAGGGCGCGCAAAAGATTATTCAAAGAAGTCTTTCCATCTTCAAAATCTTGGCCGTAACGACCCAGGTGAATGCCCGCCAAAACAATTTCCGCAAAACCAGCTTTGATCGCCCGCCGCGCTTCCTCCAATAATTCGCCCGAGGAGCGACTCTGGATACGGCCGCGCGCATAAGGGATGATGCAGTAGCTGCAAAATTGGTTGCAACCGTCGCCGACCTTCAAAAAATAACGCGACCAGTCGTCGGACAAAGCCAGGCCGCTTTCGAAATTGCCATCTTGTTCGCTCTCCAGAGAAAACCAAGCGCTGATTATTTTCAAAAGTTCTTTTTTCTTTCCGACACCCCACCAAAAAACACCATCCGCATCAAAAACGCCGAGCTCTCGGTCATTGGTTTGCGGCCAACAACCCGAAATGACAATTCTCGCCTCTGGATATTTTCGCTTCAAAACATTAAGTATCTGACGATCTTTGGCGACAGCCGTTTTAGTGACTGTGCAAGTATTTAAGATTACCAAATCCGGCCTTTCCGCCGAAGCTAAAAAGCCCAAAGATTCCAAATCCGCGGCCAAGGAGGCCCCGTCGTATTGGTTTACTTTACAGCCCAAAGATTGGATAAAAAATCGGTAACTCATGTTTAACAGTATAAAGACCGCGCCACCCCTTGTCAAAGTGGAATTAGTTTGATATTATCAAATTGTTTTTTAACTAGCAGAAATAGGCGCTCATAGCTCAGTTGGTAGAGCAGATCCCTTTTAAGGATAAGGTCGCAGGTTCGAGTCCTGCTGGGCGCACAAAACGGAAAACTTGGCGAAAAGCCAAGTTTTTTGTTTTGTGTTGGCAATCCTCAAGGACTCGAAAGTCGGAGCCCATGTGCCGAAGGCACGGGCGAGACCGGGTCGGGGCGCTTGCTTTTCACCGAGTGAAGCGAGAGGGAAAAGCTTAGCGACCGTGACCGAGTCCTGCTTTGATTTGCAATAAAAAAAGCAGTTTTAATTAACTGCTTCCCTTTTGTTGACGATTAACGCGAGTTTACTTCTTGCCTTTTGGCTTAACAACAACGTTAACGGGCGCCCAATCCGCGAAGTAAGTGCCAGATGGATCGTAATCTTTACTCTTTCCCATGATATATATTGTGTTTATTTATTTTTTAATTAGCCGTTTTATTTTAACTTATTTTTTTGTTATCGTCAAGAAGCATAAAGCTGAGTTCAAGAAACTAGCGCA
>CAIMEI010000081.1 GCA_903839955.1 Candidatus Falkowiibacteriota bacterium
CATCATCCAATCTGGCGTCGCCCTCGGCGGCAGTAAGAACATCAATCGTTTTAGTGATATTTTGGTCACCCTCATGATGCAAAACGGCAGCAAAGTTATGGAAGGCAACCAGGTAATTTTCAATCAGGTGCCGGACAATCAAGTGAGCACAGGTTACAATCCTGGCCTGGGTGCGCTAGTTTTCTACACTGACTTCAGTAACCCCGTCAAAGAAGTGTATTCCTGGAACGACTCTTTGCCGAATTCTCTGGACATGTTTATTAGCGGCAATCTCGCCATGATTCTCGATTATTCCTACGACCTGGCCACCATCAAGGCGCGTGCGCCAAAAATGAATTTTGCGGTCGTGGAACTGCCGCAGATTTCCGGCAATCCAGAAATTAATTTTGCCAATTACTGGCTCCTAACCGTGGCCAAAAAAAGCAAAAACCAAAATGAAGCCTGGGATTTTATTCAGTTTGCCACCAAGGAAGAACAGGCTAAACTATATTTAGACAAAACCAAAAAACCGACCGCCCTTCGTTCCCTGGTGGATGCCCAAAAAGCCGACCCAGATCTCGCCCCCTTTGCCAATCAAGTTCTTACTGCCAAAAGTTGGTATCATGGCAGCAATCCTTCTATCGCTGAAGATGCCATAGGAACAATGATTGATAATGCCGCCAAAAATCCTAGCCAGATGAAAGACATTTTAGATTTTGGCGCTAACCAAGTCCAACAAACTATCCAATAATATGAAGATGATCAAAAAAATAAGCGCCTCGTTACTAGCAGCCGTAACTTTAATAGCTATTCCACTGGCCACGCGGGCCGCTGAGATTAATATCATTAGCAACACTGATTCTCACTACAGCGATGGTTCCTACCAACTACCCGACGCCATGGCCCTGGTTATCCGTATCGCTGACATCATCCTCCAAGTAGTCGGCGTCCTTACTTTCGCCATGTTTATTTACGGCGGTTTTCTTTTCCTAATTTCTGCCGGCCAAGCCGACAGCATCAAGAAAGCCAAAAAAATCATTGTTGCCGCCGTCATTGGCCTGATTATCGTCTTTGTTAGTTATTTATTGGTCTCTTTCTTTATTGGTACTTTAACCGACAAAACTCCGACTAGCCTGCCCAGCTCGCCCAGCGCCTAAAATCATGAACTACTCCGTCCTGAAAGACACCAATACCACCGATGGCCCGGGGAAACAGCTAAAAAATGCCCGGCATGCTTTGGGCTGGCGCTTAGAAGACGCCGCCAAAAAAACCAGCATCAACATCAATTACTTGCGCGCCCTAGAAGAAGAACGTTATAGCCTGCTTCCTAGCGGACTATACGCCCAAAAATATCTCAAAAAATACGCTAAGGTCTTAAAGCTGCCCCTGGACAAGCTGACCGTCAGTTTACTAGAAAATAATTCGACAGACCAAACAGAAAATCTTTTCGGTAAAAAAATACTTAGCAAAAAACAGCTTTTATCTTTTCCTAAAGTACTGCGCCGCTTATCCCTCGCCTTTGTCATTCTCCTCTGTATCCTCTATCTTTTTCTGTATTTCAAAAAGATGTTTTTCCCGCCGAACTTAACGATCTATTCCCCGGAACCGAACCTGATTTCCCATGAATCGTCCATCACTGTCGCTGGCAAAGTAGAGGCTGATTCCGACCTAAAAATTAACGACGAAACCATCCCGAAGGATCAGCAAAACAATTTTTCCCAAACCGTCAGCCTAAAAAAGGGGATTAATAATATCATTATCAAGGCCAAGAAAAAATATAGCCAAGAAAAAATTATCACGCGCCAAGTCCTGGCCGAGTAAAAAATATGG
Organism: Candidatus Falkowiibacteriota bacterium; assembly: GCA_903839955.1. Classification (GTDB taxonomy): domain Bacteria; phylum Patescibacteriota; class Patescibacteriia; order Patescibacteriales; family UBA12465; genus CAINDR01. The sequence goes on from CAIMEI010000081.1 coordinate 1,810, forward strand.
GTAAACTATTTGACATAACTCTAATTTTGAATAAAATAGGAATCACCGAGGGCTGGCAGGTTTTAGAAGCTGGTTGCGGTCAATTTGGTTATTTCGTTTTCCCTAGCGCCAAGTTAGTGGGAAAAAGCGGCCGCGTTTTCGCCGCCGACATCATAAAATCCCACCTAGAAGAAATTGAACGCCGCAAAAGAACGGATAATTTACCTCAAATTAGCACAATTTGGACAAACCTCGAAACTTGGCAGGGAACTAGTATTGATAGTGGCACCTTAGACGCAGTTTTACTGGTCAACACCCTCAATCAAACGGAACAACGCAGTGGCACCCTCAAAGAATTAGCTCGCACCCTCAAGAGAGATGGCAAGCTGCTAGTCGTGGAATGGAAAGCTCACGATCTGCTCTTTGGTCCAAAACCCGAAAAGAGAATTGATCGTGAAAGCCTCAAAGCTTTGGCCCCAAAATTAGGATTAAAATTAATTGAAGAATTTGAAGCTGGAGCAATGCATTACGCCCTCATCTTCAAAAAGCTCTAAAAATCTATGGAAAGACTCGCCTCTTGGCAATATTGGTTTAATCTCCGGCCAGACACGCTCGCCAAATCAACTTTTTGGCTCTTCGGCCTTTTTGTTGTCGCCTTATTTGTCTTAGCTTTCTTCGCTTACCGCCTGCAAACCAAGAGCGGCCCGCGAAATGGCTTATGGCGCAAAATACACAGCTTTTCTCTCACCAATTCTTTATTGGGCCTTTTCCTTTTGTTTTGCAACTACGAAATCATCCCCTTTTTCACCGCTCGCTTCATTCTGGCCTTATGGCTCCTCAGTATGATTCTTTGGCTATCTTCACTGATCAAAGAACTCAGAAAAATCCCCAAAAAATTAGCCGAGGCCCAGAAAAAAAAGGAGTTTGAAAAATATCTTCCCTAATAATTTTCTCACAAATTCACAAAAACAGGCTTCACGGCCTGTTTTTTAAAACATGACGACCAAAAAAATACTAGGAACACGCGGCGAAAAGGCGGCCAAAGACTGGCTGGAGCGGCAAGGCTACCGGATTATTGGACAAAATATCCGTCTCGGGCATCAAGAGCTGGACTTAATCGCCGAAAAAGACGATTTGACCATTTTTGTGGAAGTTAAGACCGGATATTATGCGCCGACCGACTCACCGGTCCAACGCCAGCAACAACATTCTCTGAAAATTGCCCGCGCCAAATACTGCCAAATCCACAATATCCAGCCAGAAAAAACCCGCCTGGACTTAATCATCATCACCCCCAAAAAATCGGGCGCCAAATTGGAATATTTTGCCAACTTCTTGTTTTAATGCCCAAAGATGGATAAAATGCGGTTTGTCTTGTTTTTTGCGATATGCTACAATAAATGCATCTACAAAAAATTAAATCTAGAGAGGTGGTGAAATTATGAAAAAAATCTCAAAATTATTTTTCTCCTTATTCGTTTTATCATTATTAGTTTTACCAACAGTGGCCGTCAAGGCGGCCGCCGGCGATTTGTCTGCTAATTATGCGAGCGATACAGGCATTAATAATGTCAGTCAAACCATCAACTTGTCTCAGAACGACCCGATCACAACCGCGACCCGCATCATCAACATGTTAATGATGTTTTTGGGCATCATCGCCGTGGTTATCATCTTGATCGGTGGTTTCAAATGGATGACCGCCATGGGCAGTGAAGATAAGATCAAGAAAGCTCAGCAGTTAATGAGCGCTGGTGTTGTCGGTCTCGTCATCATTCTTGCCGCTTGGGGTATCGCCAACTTCGTAGTTACCAAATTGGCTACAACGGTTTAGCCTTTTCGATCCTCATCCTTGATGGGGATCGTTGCTTTGTAAATAAGGATTTATTTCCAGAGCAGCGATTACTAAAAGCAAAAATATGAAAAAACTAGCAAGCTTTATTTTCTCCCTGTTTGTCGTTTCTCTCTTCGCCCTACCCTCCATTTCTCTAGCATTTACAGGTCTCTCCGCCAGCTCCACTGGCGTGGACATGGTGGAAAATAACGTCATTCTCTCCGACAACAATCCAATTTTGATTGCCACTAATCTTATTAATTCCGTTATGGTTTTTTTGGGTATTTTGGCGGTGGTTATTATTTTAATGGGCGGTTTCAAATGGATGACTGCGATGGGTAGTGAAGATAAGATCAAGAAAGCCCAACAGCTCATGACCGCCGGAATCATTGGTCTCGTTATCATTCTCGCCGCTTGGGGCATCGCCAAATTTGTGGTGACTCGTTTAGCTTCAACTATCTAAACCTATGAAACTAAAAGCGCTTATTTTTTTGGGGGTTATTAGCTTATCTTTTTTTTCCTGGCCCGCCGTTTTTTCAGCACAAGCAGACTATAACGACCCCGGGCTAAACACAACCATTACGAATGCTGGCAATGGCGGCCAAGCCATGAAAAATATGGCGCCAATTGATACCAGAGCCGCCTCTATTATTGGCACTTTCCTGTCTTTCGTCGGCATCGCCTTCTTAATCCTCATGATTTACGCCGGCATTTTGTGGATGGTTTCACAGGGCAACGAAAAGCAGTTGGAAAAATCTCGCGGCATTCTCATTAACGCGATTATCGGACTAATCATCGTCATCCTGGCCTACGCCGTCACCTCTTATGTCGGCCAATTACTAACTGCCCCCACCACTTCCGGCGGAAATCAAACGGTAACGACTAAATAGCTATGCAATTCTCCTTCATCAATATTGCCAGAGCCGCTAACTATGATTTTAATACTAATAGCGGCCTAGACAAAGCCGCCGGCAAAATGGGCTTCACCACTGGCGGATCTTTTGTTCCAGAGAGCGTTATTGGCAAGGGGATCACTTATCTCCTTTCATTTTTGGGTCTGCTTTTTTTTGGCCTAGCAGTTTATGCTGGAATCCTCTGGATGACTTCTGAGGGGAATGAAAAAACCGTGGATAAGGCTATTAATATCCTCAAAAATTCCCTCATCGGCTTAATTATCGTTGTTCTAGCTTATGCCGTCAGTTATTTCGTCCTGGCTTCGCTGATGACTAATTACTTAAAGTAGTTTTATGCCCAACCTCACAAACGCCTTCGACAAGGCCACGGATTTTGCCGGCAAGACCGGCACCTACCAGACCGGAAGCGCTTGGACCCCGGAGGCTTTTGCGGGTACGATTGTTCAGCTTGTCCTGCAATTTCTCGGCGTCGTTTTTTTTGGCCTGATGATTTATGGCGGTATGGTCTGGATGACGGCCAGCGGCGATGAAAAACGAGTCGACACGGCTCGGAAAATCCTTAAAGCCGCGGTCATCGGCCTGATCGTCGTCGTTCTGGCTTACGCCGTCAGTATTTTCTTTGTCCAGAGCATTGCTCAGCACACTTTAAACAATCTCCAATAATATGAATAAAAGAGTCAAACAAATCCTCCTCCTTCTTTTTCTCACCCTCCTTTTGAGCCTGCCTTATTTCGTTTTTGCCGAAACTTCCACCGCTCCGACAACCGGAGTAATCGGCAAAATGCAAAGCGCCGCTCAATCTTCCTACCAAATAGTCAACCAGAACTCCTTAATGACCTACATCGGCCAATTCATCGCCGTTTTCCTCGGACTACTTGGTATCATTTTCGTCGCTCTTATGATTTATGCCGGTTTCAAGTGGATGACGGCCGCTGGCGACGCCGATGACGTTAAAAAAGCCAAAGCCACTATTCGCATGGCCATCATCGGCCTAGTGATCACCATTGCCGCTTATGCTCTCTGGAAATTTGTCGCCGATTATTTATTATAAAAGAATATGAAGAAGCTTATTTTCATTTTATCCCTATTTGTTTTGAGCACTTGCGCCTTAACTGCCCAAGCGTCCGGCTTGTTAACCGGCGGCCTAAAAACTGCCATCACTAATAATACCGTCAATATGAATAGCCAAGCCGGCTTCAACAGCTCAACTGGCGTTTTGGAGGTCGTCCAATCGGTCATCGTTGCCTTATTAGCTCTCCTGGCTATTATTTTTATTGGTTTTTTGATTTATGCTGGCTTCAAATGGATGATGGCTGGCGGCGACGCCGACGATGTAAAGAAGGCCCAGACCACCATCCGGAATTCCATTATTGGTTTGATTGTCGTGCTCGCATCTTATGGCATCACTTATTTTGTCTTTAGTTATCTACCTTTCAATGGCGTAGCACCGACCGCAAATACTAGCAATAGTGGTAGCGCCAACGGCAACACCAATTTTGGCAGCGGTGGAGGCAGTGGAACCAATGGTGGGGGCGGCGGGACTAATACTGGAAGCGGCGGAAATACCCAACCATGCGGCGAAGAGGGTGACCCCAATTGTCCGCCTCCTGGTCTATAAAAATTAAAAGAGCCTTCACGTTGTGAGGGCTCTTTTTTGTTTTTTATGGAAAAAACTAAAACCATTCCGGGGCATAGAAATACGCCGAGCATTTTACTCCATCGATTTCCCTGGTTTTTAGGTCAACCACAGCATAATTGTTGTTGCGATAGTTTCCTGTTTCAATGTCTTTAATATCGCAGTAATACTTCTGTGGTAACACATTAATGATTTTGGTTTCACCAGGCTTTAGAATGTAAGCAACCTCTCCATCAACCCCACGCAATTTGAATTCACGGTGGTTGATCTTGCTATAGTTCTTTAAAACCATAGTGAAGGGGGCATTCTTGGCGCTAGCCGAATCACTAGTTGCCGAAGCAGTTGTTGAGCCGTTTAAACGTTTAAGAGATTCTTCTCTAAGTTTACTCCTGTAATCCAAGTCCTCTTTCTGACTTCTAGCAGTGAAGCCGTTTTGATAGAGCTTAAGATTACGATCCCTTAATCTCTCTGGGGTGTCATTACTAGTCACATCCGAAAGCAATTTCTGCCTCTGAACAATTAACGTATTAAGAATATCTTGCTCGGAGGCAAACTTATTCCCTGGGTCAGGATTAGAGGCTCTTAAGGAAGTTAGCTCCTTTTTGGCATTAACCAGCTTGCTCTTAAAGATTTCGCAGCTACGTTTTTCTTTCACGGTTAAATCATCCACCAAACTGCAGCCGATTATCGTGTCTTTCAGGAAGGCAACCAACGAATCCAGGGTGCCGATTCTTAAAAGTTCTTTTTTAGCCTTTTCCACGGCAATTTTTTGCTCACGGATTTGGCTATTTAGAATTTCTAGACGGCTAGCCTCTTGGGGGGTCATAGCTGATTGGTTAAAACCATTAAAACTTACGAAAGCGATTAAAATCGCTAAAAAAATCATTTTTTTCATTGTTCTGATATTTATTTTATTGTTAAATTACTTGATTATTAGCTAAATTTCCTGTCTTGTGGAAAACTCTCAATTTAACTACTTAAATTATAGCATATTATTAAAACTTTGTCAATAGTTATCCACAGGGGACCCTTGACCTGGCTTTATATAAATGCTATGATATAGGGTCGCTTAAAGATTCCTGCTTTTTAGTATAATACGTAGGAATTTTTTATTTGACCGAAATATTAACTATATGAAAAAAACTATTAACCCGGCTGAGGGTTCTATCCCTCTCCCTAGCGTGAAAAACCTGGGTAAAAAAGTGCTTGTCTTTTTGATTGTCACCCTGGTTTTTCAATTCATCTTATTTCCAATGCCTACTTTGGCTGATCAGGCCGTGGCCGATGCCGCGACCAGCACCCAAAGCGGCCAAAGCGACACCATCGCTTTAACCACAGTGCAAATTGACAATCAAAATATCCCCGCCGCTCCCGTTGTCGCTCAACCGGAGTACCAAGTGGTTTCTACTAGTATCCACACCTTAACCGCCTATAACTCCGAAGTCGGCCAGACCGACGATTCTCCTTGTACCACCGCTAACGGCTACAACGTCTGTGATCATAATACCGAAGATACTATTGCCGCCAACTTTTTGAAGATGGGTACCAAGGTCAGAATCCCTGATTTATTCGGTGACCGCGTTTTCGTAGTTCGCGACCGCATGGCCGTTCGCCACGCCAATCGCATTGACGTCTGGATGAAAAACCGCGACAGTGCTGTTAAATTCGGCGTAAAAGTCGCCAAAATTGAGGTTTTGGAATAAATAGTTTTCCAATAAATATATAACAAAAAATACCTATCGGCTTACCGGCGGGTATTTTTTGATTTTAAAAATTAAAGATGATATTATAAAAACACAAGCGGACGTGGCGAAATTGGTAGACGCACTAGCCTTAGGAGCTAGCGGGGCAACTCTTGAGAGTTCGAGTCTCTCCGTCCGCACATATTCATATGCTCAGTTTTTTTCATAATTTTGCACCCCCGGCGCTCCTTTTTTCTTTTGGCTGGTTCCACATCTACTGGTACGGCCTAATTATCGTTCTGGCCATGATTGCTGGCATCTTAGTGGCTGGCTATTTTTGGGAAAAAACGGGTTTAGACCGCCAAGCTTTTAATGATTTGGCGTTTTGGGAAATTGTCGGCGGCTTAGCTGGCGCCCGAATTTACGAATGGTTTTTGGAATTTGGTTATTATTCTACCCATCCCAGCGAGCTTCTGAAAGTTTGGCATGGCGGACTAGCCATCCACGGCGCAATTATTGGTGCTTTCGTTACTTTGGTCTTTGTGACCAGAAAACACCATCTCAAAATTGCCCAAGTCACCGCCCTAGTTGTTCCAGGTCTCGCCTTAGGACAAGCCATCGGCCGCTGGGGAAATTATTTCAACCAAGAATTATTTGGCGCCCCCACCAATCTGCCCTGGGGAATTTTCATCTCCCCGGAAAATCGACCGGTTGCCTATCAGCAGTTTTCCTATTTTCACCCCACTTTTCTCTATGAAAGCCTGGCCTGTTTGCTTTTGTTTTTTGCCCTCTTGGCCGTCAGAAAATATCACCCTCAGCACAATCTGCTAATCATCGGCAGCTATTTCATCGGCTACGGTTTGATTCGTTTCCTATTAGAATTTATTAAAATAGATTACACCCCCGAAGTTCTTGGTCTGCGCTGGCCTCAGATTATTAGCTTGGCCATGATTGTCATCGGCAGCTTTTTACTCTCCAAGTCTTATGCCCAAAAAAAGTAACCCTTCTGCCCCGCAAAAAATCCAAAAAAATAACCGGAAATTAGTGATGCTTTATTTCTTGGGTTTTTTAATTACCATGGCGGCGGCCATTCCGGCCTACAGCCAATCCAGTTTTTTAAGCGCCACCGTCGGTCTGAAACTTGTCAGCCCCATCTTTCTAGCCGCTAATGCCCTGACTTTTTTTGCTATTTTGCTTTTTCCTCGGCTCATTAAGCAGCTCAAAAACTATCGCAGCACGCGCCGTATTATTTTTGCCTACGCCATTGCCTTGGCTGGCTTAACTTTCGCCCCGCAAAATCCCTGGATAATGTTCACTTTCTTCAGCACGATGATCATCTGTGGCAACCTAATTGCCATCAATATGGATATCTTCCTGGAAAGCTTTGCTTCCCGGCACGCCATCGGCACTATCCATAGTACTTATTTTACCGCCGTTAATTTTGGCTGGATTCTCTCGCCATTTTTAGCGGGTTTTCTTATTCAGACGGGCGGCTTCGCCGTGACCTATGCCGCTTCTTTGGTCTGCTTGGCGGCCTTTGCCTTCTTCTTCATGTCCCAGGGCAAAAACTTGGATGATAAAAACCACTATCGAGATTTCTCCCTCTGGCAAACTGCCACAAATATCAGCAAAAATAGAGATCTTCGTTCTATTTTTTTCTTGGCTTTCCTACTAAGTATTTTTTATAGCTTGGTGGTCGTATTTTTACCAGTATATTTGAGCCAGAGTGTCGGTTTTAGCTGGGAAGCCCTGGGAACTTTATTTTCCTTAATGCTTATTCCTTTTATTTTGGTGGAGATCCCCGCCGGCATGATTGCTGATCGCTATTTAGGCGAGAAGGAATTGATGAGTATCGGCTTTATTATACTTTCGGTTTCCCTAATGTTCTTCTTTTTAGTTAAAACCCCCGACTTCCTTCTGTGGGCGGTTATCTTAATTTTCAGTCGCCTGGGCGCCGCGCTGGTGGAATCGATGCGTGAAGCCTATTTTTTCAAGGCCATCAACGTCCAAGATGTGGACTACATCAATTTCTTCCGCGCCACCACTCCTCTGGGCTACGTCTTTGGCATGATCTTCGCCGCCGCCTGCTTGATGTTTATGCCTTTCAACCAATTATTCTTAGCGGGGGCTTTCTTGATGTGTTTAGCCTTCCCGGTCTTGTTCTGGCTAAGAGACATTAAGTAGTAATTGACGAGAAACAATAATTTGGCTAAGATAGTCTAAGAAAATTAGTTTATTGGTTTAGAGCAATTGTCTGAAGGCGGACCCCGCCGCCACTACGACGTCTACAGAGCGGGCTTTGCCCGCCGAAGCGCTAAAGTCTATACCTAAAGGCGGGCCTTGCCCGCCGGAACA
>CAIMEI010000082.1 GCA_903839955.1 Candidatus Falkowiibacteriota bacterium
AAAAATGCCTGTTAATAGTCTTGTGGGGAAAAAGTGTGGGGAAACTAACAACTTGTTGGTAACTAGGAGTTTGGAATAATTATCCACATTTTGTTAAACGCAAATCACAGGATACTAACCGCCAATTAACAAGTTATTAACAGGAATTAATAGACTGATCCGGCAAATAATTGCTTGATTGATTCTATCTCTTGCTTTACTCTTTCGTTGCCATTTTCCTGAATCTCTTGGTGGATTTTGTTGTAGGCGTGCATGGCAGTGGTGTGGTCGCGGCCGCCTAATTCTTGGCCAATACTGGGGTAGGAGGTGTTTAATTCTTCGCGGATTAAGTAAATGGCTATCTGCCTGGGCCAGACTAATTCTTTTTTACGGCTGCTGCCGGCAATATCTTTGTTGGAGATATCATAAAACTTGGCGACCGCTTCAATTATTTCTCGCGGGGTTAGGGATTTCAGTTGAATATTGGCGATTAAATCACTTAAAACTTCTTTAACACTGCGAATGGTGGGGGTGGCGTTTTTTAGTTGGTGGTGAACAATCACCCGGTTGAGCGCACCCTCTAGCTCGCGGATATTATTTTGAATGTGATTAGCAATAAAAACCAAAACTTCTTTTTCTAAGGGGAAGCCTTTTTCTTCTGATTTTCTCTCAAGAATTGCTAATTTTGTTTCAATATCGGGCTTGCCCACATCAGCCACCATACCGGATTCAAAGCGTGAAATGAGGCGCTTTTCAATAGCCGGAATGGATTTTGGCGGTCTATCGGAGGTGAGAATGATTTGTTTATTGGCCTGCTGCAGCTCGTTGAAGGTGTGGAAAAATTCTTCTTGTGTGCCGTCTTTTCCGCCCATGAATTGAACATCGTCAACCAAGAGAAGGTCAACGTTGCGGTAGAGATTTTTAAAATCCTTTCCCTTGCCAGTTTGCACGGCCTGAATGTAGTTGTTGGTGAATTTTTCACTAGTGGTATAGAGAATCTTATCAGTAAATTTTGAAGCCTCATTACCGATCGCTTGTAGAAGGTGGGTTTTACCCAGACCAACACCACCATATATGAATAAGGGATTGTAAGCCTTGCCGAGGTTGCGCACCACTGCTTGGCAGGCGGCGTAGGCTAGTTCGTTGTTTTTTCCAACGACGAAATTTTCAAAAACATATTTCGGATTCAAGCCGAATTTATTATAGACATTCTTGGCGGCGGAATTTTCTCTCGGAGCTTCAATGATTGGTGCCTCGCTTGATTGTGGAGAGCTGACCACCGGTGCGGGGTTTTGATTTTTAGCCTGCTTTTTATTTTCTAAGTGATATTCAATCCGCTGAATTTTTTGCTGAGTGACTTTTTCTAGGGCGCCAGCAATGTTTTTGTGGTATTTCTCTTCCAGCCATTTTTTCACAAAGGCGTTGGGAACGCCAATGATAACTAATTCATCAGAAAAAGAGGAAACAAAAGTGTCCTTGAACCAGGTGACAAAGTTAGCTTTCGAAAGGCTGATCTCCATCTCCCCCAAGACGGCTTGCCAGATTTGTTCATTAGTCATATTTTCCTAGATATTATCTAAATCTATTATATTCAATTCAGGACTTTTCCACAAGCTAAAATAAGGAAAAAGCTGTTTAAAAACTGTTGATAACCGGTTAATAACTATCCGCGCGCCCCACTGTTGACCTCGGTGAATAAAGATGATAATGTTAAGTCAGGCAAAAAACTTGCTTAATTTTTATTTATAATTTTAGAAATATGTCCACCAAAAGAACATACCAGCCGAACAAGCGCCGCGCTCAGAAAAAGCATGGTTTTTTGAAGAGAATGTCGACCGAGGATGGCCGCAATGTCCTAAAAAGTCGTCGGGACAAAGGCCGCAAAGTCCTATCTAAATAATAGTTAATGCTCAAAAAAAGCTTTCGGTTAACGAAAAACAAGAAGTTTGACCAAGTATTTAAAATTGGCCATTCTTTTTTTGGCATTTTTTTGGGGATCAAGGCTCTCAAAAATCAAGAAAACACCAATCATTACGGGGTTTTGGTGGGTTTAAAAGTTAGTAAATTAGCGGTTAGGAGAAATTTAGTTAAACGTCGAATTAAAGCGGTTTTAGCACAAGAAGACCCAAAATTAGCGCGCGGCTATGACGTTGTGATAATCACCAAACCGGAAATAATCAACAATAATTACGCTAGCATTAAAGAAGAAATTGAAAGAGGCCTTAAAAAACTCAAGCTCTATGTTTAGAAATCAAAAGCTTTCCGCGCGTTATTTCGTAATCTATCTAATCAGGCTGTATCAAAAAACCTTTTCCTTTGATCATGGCCCGATGAAAGGGCTGTATCCGCACGGTTTTTGCCGCTTTAATCCTTCCTGCTCGGAATACGGTGTTCAAGCAATTGAGAAGTATGGTATATTTAAGGGAGGACTGAAAACTTGCTGGCGGGTTTTGCGCTGTAATCCCTTCAATAAAGGCGGGAACGATCCGCTTAAATAAAATTTTATGGTTACTTTATTTCAAGACATTTTTTATCGGCCGATTCTTAATCTCCTGATTTTTCTATACGATATCATTCCGGGGCACGACCTGGGGATTGCGATTATTATTTTAACCATCGTCATTAAGGCCGTCCTGCACCCGCTTTCCATAAAATCGATGCGCTCACAGCGCGCCCTCCAAGAGCTGCAGCCAAAGATTAACGAGCTAAAGGTTCAGTATAAAGACGATAAGCAGGCCCTCTCCAAAGCGACAATGGAGTTTTATAAGGAAAACAAAATAAACCCTTTTTCCTCTTGCTTGCCGCTCCTGATTCAGTTGCCGTTTCTATTGGCTGTTTATCGGGTGTTTCGTGATGGTTTGGCCAACCGTTTGAATCTCGTTTACTCTTTTGTTTATAAGCCGGAAACCATCAACACTTTTTCCTTGGGCTTTTTGAATCTATCTAAACCAAATATTGCTTTGGCGGTTCTCGCTGGGGCGGCGCAGTTCTGGCAAGCCAAGACCATGCTCGCCAAAACGCCGAAGAAGGCGGTAGTTGCGGGGGCGACCCAGGAACCAGACATGGCCGCGATGATGAATAAGCAAATGCTCTATTTAATGCCCGCTTTAACTGTGTTTATTGGTATTAGTTTACCGGGCGGCCTGACCCTTTATTGGTTCGTTCTCACCCTTTTGACTGCCTTGCAACAATGGCTAATGTTTAGGAAGAAAAAATAAAAACACTTCAAGATAATTCTAAAAAGACCGCCAACTAGGCAGTCTTTTTTATTTTTTTGATAAGTTTTTGGTCGCTCTTTATTCAAAGGCCCGGTCTTTGCCGACAATAATTTCCAATCCGCCGGGGATAATGCCAAGCTCCACGGGGGTTTTGATTTCCACGGAGCCATCCAAAAAGAGAGATTGCCCCTTGCTGATAATCTTCAGGGATTTGGTGGAAAAGAAAGATTCGTCTCGGCTTTTGGTGCGGATATGGACGTCTAATTTGCCATCGTTGGGCTTGATATTCTGGCCGCCGAGAATATTGTTGGTTCTTTCGCGCAGATTAATAATGGATAATAAACCTTTTTCTGGTATTTCTATCGTATGGCCATCAACTTCCAAAACAACTCCCTCCGATTCCATCTCCGCTTTTTCAATAAAATAATTTCTTCCGGCCACACCGATATCCACTTTTTTTATTCTTCTCGCCAGCAAGGTATTACACGCCTCTTCTTCTTTTTTGATTCCCAGGGCGTTGGCAATGGAATTATCATCTTTGCCGACCGGAATAATGAAAAATAAAGTTTTTTGTGGGATAAAGCTCAAGGCTTGATGTTCGATCACGGCGGCTGCGGTCTTAAAAACCGTTTCATTGTTGCCCACCGCCACGATTGTTTTGGCGCCATTTTTTATTTCACTTTCCACGGCGTCGTGAATGTTTTTGATCGCACCTAAACGCACGATCTTGCCGTTGAGGCCGAGGTCGGTGAGTTTGATTTCTAGGCGATTAATAGTGCGATTATATTTTGATTTATTCAAAAAATCATCGTAAATGTAGACATTCATATGGTCCTGCGTGAGGATTTTTATTCCTGTTCTTCGACGGCTTCAGTTATTTCTTCTTCAATAATTCTTTCTTTGCGGCGGCCATCTTCCGCCTCGGCTTTAACGGTCAATTGGCCGTTAATCAGGGCGCCGTGTTCTACGGAAATTTCGCCATATTGAATATCGCCGAAGATTTTAGCGGTTGCTCCGAGAGATAAATATTTTTTTACCTTAATCTGACCATAGACTTCGCCATTAATCACAGCATCCAAGGCTTCAATGTCGGCAACGATTTTGGCTTTTTCACCGACAAATAGGCTAGCATTTGTTTTTAGTGAACCCTCCAGATGTCCCTCGATAACAATATTTCCTTGGCCATGAAAATTTCCTTTCACTTTAACCGAGCCGCCAATAATAGTTTCAGCGTCTCTGAATTTTTCCGTGTTGTTGTCTTTGTTGAACATATAGTTTAAATTATTATTATCCTCCTTGTATTACCTATATTTTAGGCCAAATTTGACTATTGGTAAAGAGGGGCGGCTTGTCAAAGAAAAAAAGTTCCTGTAAAATATACTTTGTGGCCCGAAAGCCATACTTTAAAACTTAGGAAGTCCCCGTAGTTTAACGGATAAAACAAGAACCTCCTAAGTTCTAGATCCAGGTTCAATTCCTGGCAGGGACACAATAAAAGTTTGTTTGTGTCAATAGTTGACAAAAGTTGTTCTTTATAGAACTATTGGGCCATTAGCTCATCTGGTAGAGCGCTTCCATGGCATGGAAGAGGTAAAGGGTTCGACTCCCTTATGGTCCACCACGGAAGAGGCATCGTTTTTTGATGCCTTTTTCCATATAAAATATCCAAAGTCCACAGGAATGTGGACTTATCTAACAATATGTACGACACAATTATTATCGGCTCAGGGCCAGCGGGAATGACGGCTGGAATGTATGCTTCCCGGAGAGAAATGAAAACTTTGATTATCGGCAAGGAACCGGGTGGTCAGATGGTCTGGGCGCATGAAATTGAGAACTACCCAGGCGTAAAAAGAATTAGTGCTTTTGAGCTAGTTCAGATTTTTAGAGAACAAGTTCTGTCTTTTGGGGTGGAAATGAAGGATGCGGAGGTGAAAAAGGTGGAAAAAACCGAAACGGGTAGCTTTAAGGTCTATTATGATAACGAAATGGCGGAAGCTAGGACTATTATTATCTCCATTGGGCTGTCGCCGCGCCGCTTGGCCATCAAGGGGGAGGAGGAATTTAATGGAAAGGGAGTTTCCTATTGTGCAAACTGCGATGGGCCATTCTTCAGGGGAAAGAAGGTGGCGGTGGTGGGTAGCGGCAATTCGGCTTTCGATGCGGCGGAGGTATTATCTAAGATTGCTAGCGAGGTGTATCTATTGGTGCGTAACGAGGATAGTATTCGAGCCTTTGATTCCTTGGTGGCAGAGATCAAAAAAAGGTCAAATATTCACCTAAGACTTAACACGGTGATTGAGGAAATTGCTGGGGAAAATAAGGTCGAAAGAATAAATTGCGCTAATATTAAAGAAAATACCAAGGAAGTTATCGATCTGGACGGTGTTTTTGTGGAAATTGGCCGTATTGCCAGCGCCGATTTATTTGCTGATTTTGTGGAACGCACCGAGGCGGGACGTATTATTGTGGATAATCAGTGCGCTACCAAAACCCCCGGAGTTTTTGCCGCCGGCGATGTGACTGACCTGAGCGAATTCAAACAGATTTCCATCGCGACCGGCCAAGCCACGATTGCCGCGCTTAGCGCCTATAAGTATTTGCAGGGCAAGTAATTTATATTTTTTATAAAAAAAGAAGATCTTAAAATCCATTAATTTAAATTAATGGGTTTTTTTATTATCAAAAAAATAGTATACTAAAGGACAGATATAACGAAAATTTATGAATAATAAAAAAATACACCTAGTGGCCGCTGACATGGGCTACGGCCACCAACGCGCGGCTTATCCGCTCCTCGATTTGTCCGGCGGTGAAATCCTTACGCTCAATAATTACGAGGGGATTCCCGAATGGGAAAAGAATTATTGGCTAAAAAGCCTGAAGTCCTACGAACAGGTTTCTCGTTTTAAAAAAGTACCGGTGATTGGCCGGGGGGTTTTTGCGGTGATGGATTATTTTCAAAAAATTGCGCCTCTTTATCCTTTTCGTGATTTATCGCGGCCCACTGTTCAGCAGAGATATTTTTATCGCTTCATTAAGAAGGGTTTAGGGAAAGATTTGGTGAAAAAACTTAATCAAGAAAAGCTTCCCCTCGTCACCACCTTTTTCGTGGCGGCGCAGGCGGCGGAATATCATCAGTATCAAGAGGAAATATATTGCGTGATTTGCGACACTGATGCCTCGCGCGCCTGGGCGCCTTTGAATCCCAAAAATAGCCGCATCAAATATTTACTGCCCAGCGAAAAAGTGCGCCAGAGATTTTTGATGTATGGCTTGAAAGAAGAAAACCTTGCGATTACTGGCTTTCCTTTGCCCAAAGAAAACATCGGCGCCAAGCAGGAAATTTTGAAAAAAGATTTGCTCGCTCGCTTAGCCAACTTAGATTCCGAAGGCAAATACCGCGCGGAGTATCAAGCGCTGATTAAATACGAATTGAGCGAGCCGTTGGCGGAATCTTCTCGTCCCCTGAGCATTACTTTCGCTGTCGGCGGAGCGGGGGCGCAAAAAGAGATTGGCGTGGCTCTGATGGATTGTTTTAAGGAAACAATTCGCAGTAAAAAAATGCTTATCAATTTGGTGGCCGGTAATCGGCCCGAAGTCCGGGATTATTTTTCTCAAGAAATTAAAGCGCGGCAACTGGAGGCCGGGGTAAATATTATTTTTGCACCCGATAAGATTGAGTATTTCAAAAAGTTCAATCAATGCTTGCGGGCGACCGATATTTTGTGGACCAAACCCTCAGAACTTTCTTTTTATTGCGCCTTGGGATTACCGATTATCATTTCGCCGCCAGTGGGCTCGCAGGAAGATTTTAATCGCGAATGGCTTTTGGCGGTGGGCGGCGGTATCGATAGTTTAGACCCCAAAAATGCCGATGAATGGCTGATAA